>NZ_DASZKT010000183.1:0-26158 GCF_035552695.1 Actinospica sp. | reverse complement strand
TACTCGCTGATCTCGCGCGGGATCGAGGAGTCGATCCTGCCGGCGACGCGTGAGTTGGGGATCGGGATCACGGCGTATGGCGTGCTCTCGCGCGGGCTGATCAGCGGGCACTGGCGAGCGGAGCAGGCGGCCGGTGCCGGGGACACGCGTACGCACTATCCGCGTTTCCAGGGCGAGAATCTCGCGCACAACCTCTCGCTCGTCGAGGAGTTGCGGTCCATCGCCGAGGCCAAGGGCGTGAGCGTCGCTCAGATCGCGATCGCGTGGGTATTGGCGCAGAGCGAGGACATCGTGCCGCTCATCGGTGCGCGCAACCGGACCCGGCTCACCGAGGCGCTGGGTTCGCTCGACGTCCAGCTCACGCCCGCCGACCTGGAGCAGATCGAGAAGGCCGTGCCCAGGGATTCGGCGGCCGGGCCTCGGTACGACCCGGCGCTGATGCGGATGCTCGACAGCGAGAACTAGGTCAAAGCCGGAAGTTAATCAGGATACTGAGAGGCTGGGGCGGCGCCGCGCCACCGCCCCAATGCCCCAGCGCTTAGCGCTGGTCGGCGATGAGCTTCTCGGCGACTTGGGTGGGGGAGGGCATCGCGGCGATCTCCGCGGCTACGCGCTGGGCGGCGTTGCGGTAGCTCGGGTCGGTGAGCACGGTGGCCACGGCTTCGGCCACCGCCCGCGGTTCGGCCTGGCCGATGCCGAAGGCGATTCCGGCGCCGGCGGCCGCGGCGCGGCCGGCGTGCAGGGGCTGGTCCGCGTTCAGCGGCGTCATCACCAGCGGAAGGCCGTGGGCGAGCGAACCGAGGACCGTTCCCGCGCCGCCGACCGTGATCACGGCGTCCACGTCGTGCAGCAGCCGCTCGAGCGGGGTGAAGCCGACGAACTCGACGCGATCCGAGTCCAGGTCGAAGTCCGCGCGCGTCTTCGCCGGGCCGAGGGCGAGGCGGATATCCACATCCTGCTTCAGCAGTTCGCGCGCGATCGGCGTCATGACCTCGGGGAAGACGAAGATCGTGCCGAAGCTCAGCAGCAGCCGCGGCCTGGAGCGGTCCGTGGCCACCGCGGAGCCCGGCCGAGCCGGATCGGCGCGCACGGTGGCGCCGGTGTAGGCCTCGGGACGCATGGGGAGCAGCGTCGCAGGGGCCTGAAAATCATCGAACTGCAGGCTGGGCGGGCAGGTCTCCAGGAACCAGTGGGAGGTGGGGGCGTCCAGGCCGTGCCTCCGATGCCGGTCCTCGGCGCGTACCCGCATGGCCGCGGCATTCTCGGACGGGATCGCCGGGCCGAGCGACACCGTGGCGACGGGGACGCCCAGGGCCGCGCCGACCATCGGCCCGAGGAAGTCGTAGGCCTCGGCGACGATCAGATCGGGCTTCCAGTCGCGGGCGGCGGCGTCGGCGGCCTCGAAGCCGAGGTCGAGGCGCGCGCCGGCGAACAACTCGGCCTCGGTCTCGGGGGTGATGCCCTTCTCAACGAGGCTGAAGCCGACGCCGCGCTCGACCTCCGCGACCACGTCCGGGAAGGTCTCTGGCCCCGCCACGACATGTTCGAGCCCTTCGGACGCGAGCAGGCCGGCGATGGACGCGGCCGAGAGGAACGCGGTCGCGTGTCCCTGGTCGCGCAGGGCCCTGGCCAGCGGCAACTGGGGGATGATGTGCCCGAACAGGGGATTGCCGAAGAAGAGTATGCGCACGAGGACCGCCTTGGCTGAGAGGACGAGGTGAGAAAGTTGCTTTCGTCAGCAAGTTATTCGAGCGCGTGACACCCCGTCAAACTGTCGCGGTGCGGCGAATCCCTTCAGCAATTGCTTTGCTGAGCAAGTATAATCGGGCTGTGTCGACTCCTCACCCGCTCTCCCCGGACGAGGAGGTGCTGTGGCGCGCCCTGATCCGGATCGCGGCCGCCCTGCCGCGCGCGCTCGACGCCGACCTGATCGACTCCACCGGGCTGGCGCTCAACGAATACGCCGTGCTGCTCACCTTGTCCGAGGCGCACAACCGCGAACTGCGGATGGCCGATCTCGCGGCGGCCGTCGCGCTCTCCCCGAGCCGGATCACCCGCCTGGTCGACGACCTGCGGGTACGCGGCCTGGTCGGCAAGACCCGGAGCATCGCCGACGGCCGGGGCAACGTCGCCGCGCTCACCGGCAAGGGGGCCGCCGTGCTGGACGCGGCCCGGGCCGGCCATCTCGCCGGCGCGCACGGCCGCGTCCTCGACCACATCACCCCGGCGGTCGTCGGCTGCGTCGGGCAGGCGCTCGCGCGGGTGGCCGAGCAGCTGGAGATCTGACGGGACGGCATTTTCCCCGCCAGGTAGTTGTTTGACAAAGCAAGTCAGTACAGGCTGATAATTGCTCAGGCAAGCAACCAAATGGAGGGGGCCTCCACCATGTCCAGCACGCGCGTCCCGCCCGAGCACGCCGACGTCGTGGTCGTCGGCGGCGGATCGGCCGGTGCGGTGCTCGCCGCGCGGCTGAGCGAGCACCCCGACCGCACCGTCGTCCTGATGGACCGGCAGGCCGGCCCGAGGCCCCCGGCCCGCGGCGGTTCGACGCCCGGCGCCGGGCCGGCCGTGCGCGCCCGGCCCGCCGACTTCGCCGCATGGGTGGAGAACGGCCTGACCGACTGGTCGTACGCCGACGTCCTGCCGTTCTTCCGGGACCTGGAGAACACCCCCACCGGCGAGGACGTCTACCACGGCCGCTCGGGTCCGGTGCCGGTCCGCCAGCGCGCCGAGGAGGAGTCGGCCCCCGCTCAACGGGGCTTCGTCGAGGCGGCCGTCGCCCTCGGCTTCAAGCGAGTGGCCGACTTCAACGGCGCCGAGCAGCGCGGCGTCGGCGGCTATCCGGAGATCGCCGTGGACGGAGTGCCACAGGACGCTGCGACGTTCTATCTCACGCCCGAGGTCCGTGCCCGGCCGAACCTCACCGTGCTCGACGGCGTGATCGTCGACCGCGTGCTGTTCGGCCGAAACACGGCGACCGGCGTGGTCACCGCGGACGGAACCGTCCTGCGGGCCGACGAGGTCGTGCTGTCGGCCGGGGCCTACGGCAGTGCCGCGATTCTGCTGCGTTCGGGGGTGGGGCCGGCGGAGGATCTCGCGGTGCTGGGCATCGACGTGGTCGCCGCGCTGCCGGTCGGCCAGAACCTGCAGGACCATCCGGTCTTCCGCGACGTCTATCCGCTCTCCCGCGAACACCCGGACGGCGAGTCGGTCGGCGGGGCCTTGCTGTGGACGGCCTCTCCGGAGGCCTTTCGCGACGAACTCGACCTGCAGGTGCTCGCCGCGGTGCTGCCGGTCGCCGCCGCGGGTGCGGCGAGCGGGGCCTTCGCGCTGTCCGCCGCGCTGGTCCAGCCGGAGTCCGTCGGCACGCTGCGGCTGGCGAGCCGCGATCCCCGGCGGGCCCCGGTCGTCGACGGCAATCTGCTCGGCACGGTGTCCGACCGGCACCGGCTGCTCGCCGGGGTCAAGCTGGCCCGCGAACTCGCCGCGCAATCAGGCCTCGCACACCTCCTGCGCCGCACCCCGTCGCCCGGCATCACAGGGCTCGATGACGACGAGTTGACCAGGCTGATCGTGGCCGGTTCCACCGCGCACGGCCGGCCGACCTCGACCGCCCCGATGGGCGACCCGGCCGACGCGTGGGTGGTCGTCGACGCGCGAGGCACGGTCAAGGGCCTCGAGGCGCTCCGCGTAGTGGACGCCTCGATCGTGCCCGGCGTGCCCTCCTGCGGTACGGAGCTCACCACGATCATGCTCGCCGAGCGCGTCGCCCGGCTCGTCTACGCGGCCTGATCAGGTGCCAAGATTCTCGGCGACCCGCACGAACTCCGGGCCGAGCCGCTTGACCAGCGCGGGACTGAGATGGTCGAGCACCCGGTTGCGCACGCTGGCCAGATGGTCGGGATACGCGGCCTCGAGGCGCGCGAGACCCTTGTCGGTCAGCCGCGCGATGCTGCCGCGGCCGTCCTGCGCGTCGCGGAACTTGGTCACCAGGCCGCGCACCCTGAGATCGTCGACCAGCCGGGTCATCCGGCTCGGCGAGAGCGCGACGGCCGCGGCGAGTTCCGTCATGCGCATCTCGCGGTTCTCGGTCTCGGACAGGTTGAGCAGCACCGCGTACTCGTGCAGGGCGAGCCCGGCCGAGTGCAGCAGGTCGTGGTCGAGGGCTCGCGGCAGGGTCGTCATGACGCGGATCATGGCGCGCCACAGGACCTCTTCGTCGGGGGAGAGCGGAACCAGTTCGGGCACAGAGGCAATTGTAGCTTGCGTGCACAAGCAAGTTACCGACTGTTCACCCCTCGGCCACCCGTGGGACGGGCTTCCGGTCCCGAAGTGGTCAGCCACAGCACGGCCGCGCTCATGCTGTGATCCGGCACATCGACACCTCGAGACAGGGAAGATCACCATGAACAGCGTGACTGATGACACGTCCGACGGCCTTGCCGAGCTCGTCGCGGGTCTCCTCGAGAAGGCCGGGCAGCTCGGCGACGCGCAGGCGGAGGGGATCAGCGCGGCCGCCAACGACCACGGCGGCGGCTGCGTGCCCATGGACGACCTGCGCGAGGCCTGCACCCTCGAAGTGCGCAACGTCCTCGGCGCGCTGACCGGCCGGACGCCGCTGGATACGGCGATCTGCACGGAGATCGGTCGTCGCCGGGCCCGGCAGGAGGTGCCGGAGACGACACTGGTCACCGGCTACCGGGTGGGCCTGCGGTTCGTCTGGGAACTGCTGATCGCCGAGGCGGAGCGCACCGGCCTGGTCGACCACGAGGGGCTGGTCGCCGCGGCGTCCACGATCTGGGCGATCCAGGACCGGGTGCTCGAGGCGGCCGTCGCCGGGCACCGCGAGGCGACCGGCGAACGGTTCCGGGCAACGGAAGTGGAACGCTCGGCCCTGCTCGAGGCCCTGCTGACCGACCGGGTCGCGGAGGCGGGCAAGCTCCGGGCGACGGCGGACGTGCTGCGGATGCCGCGCTACGGCCGGTTCGCCGTCGTGACCACGGAGGTGCTGGGGGCCGCGGGACGGCCGTGCGCGCGGGTGGAGCAGGCGCTGCGCCGGGTGGGCATCCACTCGGTCTGGCACACGCGCGCGAACGCCCGCGTCGGCATCGTCCAACTGGCGGCGCGCAGGCGGCTCGACGAACTCGTCGAGGTGCTCGAGGGCGAGGCCGTGCGCAGAACCGGCGTCAGCCCGGTCTACGAGGATCTGTACCAGACGGCGGCGCACCTGCGGTACGCGGAGATCGCGATGCTCAGCGGCCGCGCGGACGGCTGCGCGGTGTCGGTGTTCGACGACAATCTCGTCGCCTCCGCCGCGGCGGCCGCCCCGGAGATCGCCAGGCGGCTGGCCGCGGACGTGTACGGCCCGCTCGACGTGCTGCCCGAAGCCGAGCGCGAGGTCCTGCTGGAAACCCTGGAGACCTGGTTGGCCTGCGGCGGATCCACCGAGGAGACCGCACGCCGCATGTACTGCCACCCGAACACCGTGCGGCTGCGCTTCCGGCGGCTGGCCGAGCACACCGGCCGCTCGATCACCGAGCCGCGCGGCATCACCGAACTCGTCTTCGCCCTGTACGCGCTGCGGCAGGACCCGGTGGCGCGAAAAACAACCTAGGAAAGGCATACCCACACATGTGCGAGATCTTCTACGACGACGACGCCGACCTGTCCGTCATCCAAGGCCGCAGGATCGCAGTGCTCGGATACGGCAGCCAGGGACACGCCCATGCCCTGTCGCTGCGCGACTCCGGCGCGGACGTGCGCATCGGGCTTCCGGAGGACTCGCGGTCCCGGATAATGGCCGCCGAGCAGGGGTTCCGCGTACTCACCCCGGCGCAGGCAGCGGCCGAGGCGGACGTCATCATGATGCTGATTCCCGATCCGGTGCAGGCGACGGTGTACCAGGAGTCCGTCGCGCCGCATCTCGAGGACGGGGACGCGCTGTTCTTCGCGCACGGCTTCAACATCCGCTACGAGTTCATCGGCCCCCCGGCGAACGTGGACGTCGTCATGGTCGCGCCCAAGGGACCCGGCCACCTGGTGCGCCGCCAGTACGAGGCCGGCCTCGGCGTGCCGTGCATCGTCGCCGTGGAGCAGGACGCGACCGGCGGCGCCCTGCAGCTCGGCCTGTCCTATGCCAGGGCGATCGGCGGCACCCGGGCCGGCGTGATCAAGAGCACCTTCACCGAGGAGACCGAGACCGACCTGTTCGGCGAGCAGGCGGTGCTCGCCGGCGGGACCACGGCGTTGGTGAAGGCCGGATTCGAGACGCTCGTCGAGGCCGGATACCAGCCGGAGATCGCGTACTTCGAGTGCTTGCACGAGCTCAAGCTCATCGTCGACCTGATGTACGAGGGCGGCCTGGGCAAGATGCGCTGGTCCATCTCCGAGACCGCCGAGTGGGGCGACTACATCACCGGCCCGCGCATCATCACCAACGCCACCAAGATGGAGATGAAGGAAGTGCTCGCCGAGATCCAGGACGGCTCCTTCGCCGACACGTGGATGGCCGAGTACAAGGCGGGCCTGCCGAACTACCGCAAGTACCAGCAGGCTGACGCCCAGCATCCGCTCGAGGTCACCGGGCGCAGACTCCGCCCGATGATGAGCTGGCTGGACCAGGAGAGCTGAGACCGCCATGCCCGATCGCGCGCTCGGCCGGCGCCGCGTCCTGCTGCCCGGGATGGCGCGACCCGCGGATGAGGCGCAGTCGGTGTGCGCCGCGGTCTTATGAAGAATCGACGCCCTGGCCGCATCACGCTACGGCCAGGGCGACGAGCGGACTGGACGATCAGCCCACGGCGATATCCTCGCCGCCGGCCGCGTCGGCGACGGTGACCGAGCCGATCCGTTCAGCGAGCCGTCGGCCGCGATCGCGTACTCGTCCACGACACCCGTGCCGCCGGTCTGCACGTACAGGTTCTGTCCGTCCGGGCTGGCGTCGGCGTCGACGGTGCCGGCGTCGGTCGAGGAGTTAGCGAGCCGCCGGAGGACACGACCTGGCGCAGCGTCAGGTTCGTGCCGTGTACGGCGAAGACCGAGACGGTGTTGCTGCCCGCGTTTACGGCGTAGAGCAGGCCGTGCGCGGCGTCGTAGGTGAGCGAGTCCCGCGAGGCGAGGTGGTCCACGACGGCGCCGGTCAGCGCGCCGCCCAGGCCGCCGGCGGCGTAGCCGTCGACCAGGCTGAGCGTGCCGTCGGCGGCCCGCCGGTAGACCTCGATCTGGTTGCCGGCGGTGTTGTCCGTCTGCACGAACACCGCGTCGGACGCGCTCCCGTAGGCGGACCGCACGGCGGCGGGGGACGAGGCGGACGCGGCCTCGGCCACGGGAGCCACTCCCAGTGCGAGTGCGGCGCCGCCGATGAACAGGGCGCTGGTGGGCAGGCTGAAGCGGCGGATGGACATGGTGATGCGTCACTCCTCGAGTGAGTTTCGTCGGGGTACAGCGGGGTCGGATCTGACGCACGTGTAGTCCCGGCTCCCGGCCCGGCGTTACAGTCCGCGGCCGAGAATTCCGCGGCTGTCACCGAACGGCGGCAAAGGGACGCTGCCGTATGCTTGCCGACGTGGAGAGCGACACCGAGCTCGTGGTCCGATTGCGCAAGGGCGATCAGGACGCGTTCACCGTGCGGGTGGATCGGTACCACACCAGGCTGACCCGATTCGCGCGCTCCTTCACTCCGCGGGCCGAGCTCGCCGAGGGCATAGCCCAGGAGACCTGGCCGGGGCTGCTGCGCGGCCTCGACGGCTTCCAGGGGCGGGCCTCGCTGCCGCACCCGGCTCTTCCAGATCTGCGCCAACCGGGCCCGCACGCTCGCCGCGCGGGAGGGCCGGCTGATCCCGGTCGACCCGACCGATCCGGACGCATCGACAGTGGACCCGGCGCGCTTCGGGCCGGACGGCGGCTGGTCGCAACCGCGCTCGCCCTTCGCGGACGCCGAGGCGGGAGAACGACGCCGAACTCGTCGAGCGGGTCCGGGCCGCGATCACCCGGCTTCCGGAGAGCCAGCAACGGATTGTTACACTGCGCGACCTGGAGGGGCCGACGCCGGCCGAGGTGTGCCGCATCCTGGAGCAGACCGAGGGCAATCAACGGGTGCTGCTGCACCGGGGTCGCGCCAGGATCCGGGCGATTCTCGAACAGGAGGTGGCGACGCCGTGAAGCGAACCTGGTTCACGCCGTGGCGCGCGCCGCGGCTCGGCCGGCCCGGCGTCCGCCGAGATCGTCTGCCGCGAGGCGGTGGAACTCGTCACCGCCTACCTGGACGGCGCCCTCGAGCCCGCGCCGCGCGCCGCGCTGGAACGCCACCTGGCCGGCTGCCCGCACTGCGGGGAGTACTTCGCGCAGATCCGCCTCGTCCGGCGGACGGCGGCCCGCGTCGAACCCGAGGATCTCGCGCCGGAGGCTCGCAGTGACCTGATGGCGCTCTACCGACGCCGGCAGGACGACCCCGGAAACTCGAAATAGTGCACTGACAGGGAGAAGCATCGCAGTGGTCGGATTCCAGGGGCGGGTGACCGGGCGGATCGCGCCGGGCCTGGTCGGCGAGGTGATGGTGCGGGTCCGCGGGGGTGCCGAGGCCTTCATGGCGTACGCGGCGGACACCGGCGAGCAGATCCCGGTCGGCGCGATCGTCGTCGTCATGGAGTACCACCCGCCGCGTACGGTGTACGTTTCAGCGCTCTGACGCCAGTGTGACGTACGAGACACGCCACGCACTCTCGCACTGGAACGTCCGCGGGTGTACACCGTAGGACGGGAACTTCGACAACGGGTCGAAGAACCCTTCTACAGCAGGGGGAAGTGACCTCAAGTGCCGTTGGCACTGATGATCGCCGTCGTAGCGGTCGGCGGGGTGTTGATCCTCGTCGTCCTGTTCAAGGCGATGTGGCGGGTGGCCGAGCCCAACCAGGCGCTGCTCATCTCGGGCGCCAAGCACCGGGTGGACGGCGTGGACGAGGGGATGGGCTTCCGGATCGTGACCGGCCGGGGCACGTTCGTGCTGCCCGGGGTCCAGGTGGTGCGCAGGCTCTCGCTGGACCTCAACGAGGCGGACCTGGCCGTGGACTGCGTGACCAAGCAGGGCATCCCGGTGCACGTCAAGGGCGTCGTCATCTTCAAGGTGGGCGACGACCTGGTGTCCATCGCGAACGCCGCCCGCCGGTTCCTCGACCAGCAGAAGAACATGAACGCGCGGGTGCACAACATCCTCGCCGGACACCTGCGCTCGATCGTGGGCAACCTGACCGTCGAGGAGATGATCAGGGACCGGGAGCGGCTGACCGAGCAGACCCGGGCCACCAGCGGGCACGAGATGGAGAAGCTGGGGCTGACCATCGACTCGCTGCAGGTCCAGGAGATCGAGGACCCGACCGGCTATATCAAGGCCCTGGCCGCGCCGCACACCGCGGCGGTGCAGCGGGACGCCCGGATCGCGCAGGCCGCCGCCGAGCGGGCGGCCACCGAGGCGGAGGCTGAGGCGAACGCGCGCAAGGCCGAGGCGATGCGCAACGCCAACATCCAGCAGGCCGGCTACCAGGCCGAGGTCGATCAGGCCCAGGCCCGCGCGAAGCTGGCGGGTCCGCTGGCCGAGGCCGCCTCGCGCCAGGAAGTCGTGGTGCAGGAGACCAAGGTCGCCGAACTGGAGGCGGACAAGCGCGAGCAGCAGCTGCAGATGGAGGTGCGCAAGCCCGCCGACGCCGAGGCGTACAAGACGGTGACGCTCGCTCAGGCGCAGCGCGAATCGAAGGTGCACGAGGCCGAGGCCTCGGCACGGGAGACCGAGCTGCGGGCCGGCGCGAACGCGATGCGGGTGAAGGCGGAGGCCGAAGCCGACGCCTCCGCCACCCGGGCGCGCGGTCTGGCGAGCGCCGAGGCGACGCGCGCGACCGGTGAGGCCGAGGCGGCCGCCGCCAAGGCGAAGGGTCTGGCCGAGGCGGAGTCCGCCAGGGCCCAGGGACTGGCCGAGGCCGACGCGATCAAGGCGCGTGCCGCGGCACTCGCCGAGAACCAGGAAGCCGTCATCGCGCAGGAGCTGGCCGAGAACTGGCCGGCGATCGTCAAGGCCGGCGCCGACGCGTTCGCCAGCGTGGACCACATGGTCGTGCTCAACGGCGCCGACGGCGTCAGCGACATGCTCGCCAGGGCCCTGACGATGGGCGGCACCGGCCTTGGCCTGGCCCGTCAGCTGCTCGCCTCGATGAAGCAGGAGCCGGGCGAGGCGGCCGCGGCGCCGAACGACAACCACCACCCGGCGCAGCAGGTCCCCATCGAAGTCAAGTAACACCAGTAGATAAACAGTATCCGGACACGGTCGGCCCCGGGGCGAACTCCACCCGGGGCCAACCCGCGGGTTGACGATCACGCCGCGACCGTGGGCCTAGCTTGGGCGGCAGCCGGCGGATCACGCCGCGACAGCGTCCGGAAGGAACCCACATGAATGTCAACACAGCGGCGAACATCCTGCTCATCGCCGCCGCCGTGATCTGGATCCTGGCCAAGCAGGTGCGGCCGGCCCCGGTCAAGACGAGGCTGCTGGTGCTGGCCCCGTTGCTGATGGGCTACTTCGGCATCAAGGACACCCCGGTCTCCACCTGGAAGTCCGGCGCGGACCTCGGGTTCATCCTGGTCGGCGCGGTGTTCTCGATCGGCCTCGGCTTCTGGCGCGGCAGCACGATCCGGGTGTGGCGGGAGAGCGACGGCCGCTGGTGGCGGGCCGGGTCCAAGTACACGCTCTACCTCTGGGGCGCGCTGCTCGTCGTCCGCGGCGTGCTGGCCGGCTTCGCCGGCGCGACCGGCCACAAGGCAGCCGACGGCCTCGGCCCGATCCTGCTCTCGCTCGCCCTGAGCTTCGCCGCGCAGAGCGTCGTCACGGCGATGCGCATGTCCGGCGCCGAGGCCCCGTCCGTCGTCGGATCCCCGCAGGCCGGCCCCACCACGTACGGCCCGCCCATCCGCACCTCCGCTCCGACTCCCACGGACAGCCCCGCCTGGGCCCCGACCGGCTCTCGGCACGAGCGCATCGACCAGCGCCGCGCCGCCCGCCGCGGCCGCCGCTCGGCCAGGTAGCGGCCGCGCCAACCCACGGGTTTACGCGAAGAGCCAACCCCGGGCCAACCCGCTGGCCGACGATTTCGGAGCGCCGGAAAAGGATCCTCGAAGCATGACCACTACGGATTACCTCATCGCCGCAGCTCTGATCCTTCTCGTCGTTCCGCAGATCCGCGGGACCCGGCTCACCATCCGGAATCTCGTGCTGCCGGTGGTGCTGGTCGCGGCGGCCGCGGCCTACTACCTCAAGTCCGTGCCGACGCAGGGGCACGACGTGCCGCTGTACGTCGTGTGCGTCGGGGCCGGCGCGCTGCTCGGCGCGGCATGCGGGCTGACCACCCGCTTCATCAGGGACCGCGAGGGCTTCCTGGTCGCCAAGGCCGGCGTCGTCGCGGCAGTGCTCTGGGTGGCGGGCATGGCCGCGCGCACCGGGTTCGAGTACTCGGCCACGCACAGCGGGGCGCACGCGATCGCCGACTTCTCCCGCAGCAACTCGATCACCGGGTCCGACGCGTGGACCGCGGCGCTGCTGCTGATGGCGCTCGCCCAGGTGATCGTGCGGCTGGTCACCATCCGGATCCGGGCCCGTGCGCAGCAGAGCGAGGTCGGCAGGCTCGTGCGGGCCTGATCCCGTGGTCGCCGACTCGCTCGACCCGGGCTCGCCCGGCCCGCCGATCCGGATCCGCACCCGCGGATCCGGATCGGTGCTCGGTACGCCGCGCCGCGCACCAGCACCTATCATTCAGTCCATGACCTCGGCACCCGGCCAGGCACCCGCGGCGGTCAGCCCACGGCTCGCCCTGGCCATGGCCGGGGCGCGGGACCGGAAGGACCTGTGGAGCGCCCGGCTTCGCCCGGTGCTCTGGGCGGTCGTGCTGTGCGTGCTGATCGCGACGCTGCGTGGAACGCCGGCCGCCGGCTGGTCGGGGACCGGGCTCGGGGTGTCGATCGCGCTGGTCGGCTGCCTGCTGCCGATGGCGGCGGCCGCGGCCCACCGCTGGCCGCTGGAGACCCCGGCCGAGTGTGCGGCGCTGCCGCTGATCATCGGTGTGTCCGGCATCGCGCTGGCCGCGCAGCAGTCGAACGGCATCTCGGCGCTCCCCGCGTCGGTCGCGGTGATGTGCGCGTTCCTCTTCCTGCAGCCGGCCACGGCTCTCGTGCTCGGCAGCGGCATCACGGCGGGCCTGTTCGTCGCCGATCTGGTCGGGGCCGGACGGAGCGGGACCGACGCGTTCACCCAGGTGCTCTTCTGCGCGGTGCTCGCGGCGATGGCCTGGTGCATGCGGCAGGCCGGGCTGGCGACCGACCGGGCCGAACTGCTGCTCGCCCAGCTCGAGGACGCCAAGGAGGCCGAGGCCGCGGCGGCCGCGATGGCCGAGCGCACCCGGATCGCGCAGGACCTGCACGACGTGCTCGCGCAGTCGCTCTCCGGCCTGGCCATCCAGCTCGAGGCGGCTCGGCGGATGGCGCGTCGCCCGGACACCGATGAGGCCCTTCGCGAGGTGATCGAACGCTCCGGGCGGCTGGTCAAGGACGGTATGTCGGAGGCGCGCCGGGCCGTCGGCGCGTTGCGCGGCGAAGGGGTGCCGACCGTGGACCGGCTGACCGAGCTGATCGAGCGCTACCGCGACGACCTGGGGCTCGATGTGACGCTGACCAGCAAGGGAACCGCGCGCGACCTCCCCACGGATGCCGGAATGGCCCTCTACCGAGGCGTGCAGGAGGCGTTGACGAACGTCGTGCGTTACGCGCAGGGCGCCACGGCGTGCGTTGTCCTGCACTACGAGGACGACGCCACGGTGCTGACCGTCGAGGATCGGCGGCCGGAATCCGCTCCGGTGCCCGCGCCGCTGGTCAACGGCTCGGGTCTCGGCCTGGTCGGACTGCGCGAGCGGCTGGCCGAGGTCGGCGGGAGCGTCGCCGCCGGCCCTACGAAGGACGGATGGATCGTGCGTATGGAGGTCCGGGCGTGACCGAGGCCGGAGAAACGTCCATCAGGGTGCTGATCGTCGACGACCAGCGGGTGGTGCGCGACGGGCTGGTGCTGCTGATCGGCATGCTCGACGGAATCGAGGTGGTCGGAGCGGCCCGCGACGGCGCCGAGGCCGTCCGGCTGGCCGAGGAGTCGCGGCCCGACGTGGTGCTCATGGACCTGACCATGCCCGTGCTCGACGGCACGGCCGCGACCGCCGCGCTGCGCGAGCGCATCCCGGAGTGCAGGGTTCTGGTGCTGACCACGTACGCGGATGACGACTCGGTCTTCCCGGCGCTGCGGGCGGGCGCGCGCGGCTACCTGACTAAGGACTCTGATAGCGATCAGGTGGAGACGGCGATCCGCAACGTGCACGAGGGGCGGACCTGGCTCGACCCGGTCGTCCAGGAGCGCCTCGTCACCGCGGCCCTTTACCCCGGCGAGGCGCCCGCGAAGACGAAGGGCGACGATCAGAGGTCGGACGAGCTGCCCGACGGGTTGACCCCGCGGGAGGCCGAGGTGCTCGCGCTGATCGCCGACGGCCTGTCCAACGCGCAGATCTGCGCGCACCTCGTGGTCAGCCCGGCGACCGTGAAGACGCACGTCAACCGGATCTTCGCGAAGATCGGCGCCCGCGACCGCGCCCAGGCCGTGCGCTACGCCTACCGCCACCACCTCACCGGCCCCGCCGGCTGATCAGACCTCTTCCATCGGCCGCGCGGCCGCATCCGATTGACAGACATCGGATGTACTTCTAGTCTCCTCCGCGCGGATCCGCTTATTCGACGCGGAATTCGACCGTTTCATCGGAGCAATACTCGAACCGGCCAATGCTGTCTGGATCTTTGAGGTGCTCATGTCTGTTCCCACATACCCACGCCGGCGCACGAGGTGGGCGGTCGCCGCGGCCGCCACCGGCGCCGTCGCCCTACTCTTCGGCACACCGACCGCACTCGCCGCCGCGTCCGCCCCGAGCTCCACGACGTCGCAGAGTGCTCAGCCCCAGGTCGCCGCCGCGCTCTACGTCTCTCCCACCGGTCAGGGCACGACCTGCTCGCTCGCCGCGCCGTGCTCCCTCGACCAGGCCCGTACCGAAGTCAGGACCCTGGCTCCGTCGATGAGCGGCGACATCGATGTGGAGCTGCTCGGCGGCACGTACCAGCTGGCCTCCACGTTCCAGCTCGGCCCGCAGGATTCGGGCCAGAACGGCCACAACGTGGTCTACCAGGCCGTTTCCGGCCAGACTCCGGTGATCACGGGTGCCGCGCACGTGACCGGCTGGAGCGAGTACGACTCGTCCAAGGGCATCTACCGCGCCGCGGTCCCCGCCGGAACGCAGAGCAGCCAGCTGTTCGTCAACGGCGCCCGGGCCCAGCGAGCTCGCAGTGCCCTGAATCCGTCCGGATTCACCCTGTCCGGGTCCAGCTTCGTCACCGCGGACTCCTCCTACGCCTCGTTCACGAACCAGAGCCGGATCCAGATCGTGGACGACAACGACTGGAAGCAGATGCGCTGTCCGCTCTCGAGCATCACCAAGACCTCGTCCGGCGGCTCGAGCCTGAACGTGAGCCCGACCTGCTTCGCGAACAACAACACCAACGTGCCGAACGCCGGCTTCCCGTTCAACGGCTCGGGTCTGCCCGCGCTCAACGGCATCAGCCGGATCGAGAACGCGTACCAGCTGCTCACCCAGCCCGGGCAGTTCTACCTCGACAGCAGCGCCGGGTACCTGTACTACATCCCGCTCTCCGGGCAGAGCATGACGACCGCCGACGTCGAGCTGCCCGAACAGCAGGAGCTCGTCGACCTGTCCGGCACGCCCGGGCATCTCGCGCCGCAGCTCTACAACGCCTCCGGCGTCAGCTACTCCGGCTCGTGGGCGGTGAGCTCCGGACGTCCCTACGGCGACCTCGGCAACGCTGTCGAGTACTCGGCCACGAACGGCGACTCGGCGACGTTCACGTTCACCGGCACCGGTATCCAGGTGCTCAGCGAGACGTACTCGGACGAGGGCACCGTCGACGTCTACGTGGATGGAACCAAGACCGAGACCGTCAACGCCTCAAGCAGCACGCGCGTTGCCCAGCAGCCGATCGTCGACATCAGTGGCCTAAGTCAGGGTGCGCACACGGTCAAGCTCGTCAAGACCGGCGGCCAGTACCTGCTCGTCAATGCCTACACGGTGACGCCGGACCCGGTCGCTCCCGTACACAACATCCAGTTCGACGGGATCACGTTCACCGGCACCACCTGGACGCAGCCGGACAGCACCGGCTACATCGACAACCAGGCGGGCGTGCTGTGGGCGCCGGGCACCACCACGCCGCAGCTGATCCCCGCGGCCGTGCAGGTGCATCGTGGCAACGACGTGCAGTTCGACAACGACGTCCTCGACCACCTCGGCGGCGCCGCGATCGACTACGCCGATGGAACGCAGAACTCGACCATCAGCGGCGATCAGATCACCGACGTGTCCGCCGGGGGAGTGCTGCTCGGCGAGGTGGATGACTACTACCTCGCCGACACCAAGCTCATGACCAGCGGAGACGTCGTCACGCAGAACCTGATCCAACACGTCGGCCAGGACTACCACGACGCGGTCGGCGTCTGGGCCGGCTACACCGCGAGCGCCACGATCAGCAACAACGACATCGGATACACCCCGTACTCCGGCATCTCGCTCGGCTGGGGCTGGGGATGGCAGTCCGACTGCACGCTGCAGGCGAAACAGGGTCTTTCGACGCCCTGTCGGCACGGCACCGACTACGCCGGCGGCAACCAGATCACGGGCAACTTCATCCACAGCGTGATGGGCATTCTGCACGACGGCGGCCCGATCTACACCAACGGCGGCCAGGGTCTGGGCACCGGCGTGGCGAGCGCTCCTTGCCAGCAGACGAGCGTGCTGGCCGGAAACATCGTGGCCGATGGCAACGACACGAACAACATGCTCTATCAGGACGAGGGCAGTTCCTGCTGGAACACCTACAACAACGTCGCCGAGTTCGGCGGAGACGACTGGATCGGCATGTGGACGCCGACGATCAACAACATCGACATCCACGACAACTACTCGGACAACTCCACCTACAACAACAACGGCACCGGCATCACCTTCAACCAGGCGACGATTGCCACAGGTGGGGTGTGGCCGTCGGCGGCCCAGCAGATCATGCAGGCCGCGGGTCCGACGAGCGGGCAGGGACCGGCTACGGCAGGCGTCACCGACGACGACAGCCTCGCGATCGCCTACACCGGAACTTGGTCGGACAGCGGCTTCCGCGGTGACGGCGACTACCAGGACGGCGTGCACTACACGTCGACCAACGGAGATCAGGCAACACTGACCTTCCAAGGCACCCAGGTCTCGTTCGCCACGGAGACGAACTCGGACGAGGGCACCTTCGAAGTGCTCGTGGACGGCGTCAATCAGGGCACGTTCAACGCCAACGCGTCCACGCGGCACGCTCAGCAGACGCTCTTCACCAGCCAGGTCCTGGCCTCCGGCAAGCACACGATCACGGTGGTGAAGGAGTCCGGCACGTACCTGCTGGTCGACGACTTCACTGTTAAGTAGGTTAAGTAGATGAAGTAGAAGTAGCTTCCGTGGACCGCGCCGAGCACGTGGCCATCAGCTCGAGGAGCGCGCGGGCGCGGGAGAGTTCAGTGGCGGTGAACGGCATGTAGGGGCGCACGGCGGTGCACGTGGTGCCGTCGGAGCTCTGCAGCATCAGGGTCGTGCCGTCGATCCGGGCGCCTGGCGCGCCGGGGTCGGCGGCACCGACCGTCACGCTGTCCGCATCGAGCAGGTCGGTGAGGACGGCGTCGAGCGCGTCGTGATTGCGGACGAGGCGGCCGGCCAGTTCCAGCGCGTACGTCGGCGCGTCGAGCAGCGCGAACACGTCGGCCGGCACCGCGTGGGTGTTGCGTCCGCCGACGGCGTTGACCGCGGCGCAGATGCGTTCGGCGGAGGTGTCCTCGGATGCCTCGATGAGGAACTCGTCGATGACTCCGGCGGGCGCCGGGTGCACGCCGAGGGCCTGGATGTTCGCCCCGGCGGCGGCGAGCGCTCCGGCCAGCACCGCGAGGCGGCCCGGAGTGTTGTCGACCTCGGTGCGCAGCCGCCAGAACACTCCGACCGAGGTTTCGTCGGTCGGCACGCTGTCGGCCGACGCGCCCTCGATCGACGCTGCGAGCACGTCGGAGGTAGGCATGGCCGACGCGAGCGGGGCACGGGTCTTGGCGGGAGGAGCGTGGTCCGTGCGGCGTAGCCAGATGTGGTGGCCGACGGTCCCGACGACCAGTGCGATGCCGAGCACGATGAGCACGGTCGCGCCGTGCCGCCGAAGCCCGAACACATCGGCGAACGCGTCGGCCAGCCCGGCCGTCGCGAGCAGTGAAGCGAGTTCCACGAGATGCCGGTGGTGCCGGCCCGAGTTGCGTGACGTCATGCTCCCAGAGTGGATGCGCAACGTTGCATGATCGGACACCGCCTGTGACGGCCGCGTAAAGATCGAAGATTCGCCGATCGTCCGTCGGGTCCGTCGCGTTCGCCGAGCCCGTCAGCCGCCGCGTGCCGGTTCCGCCTCGTCCAGGGTCGCGGAGTCGGGTGCGATGACGTGCGCACCGGCCAGGCCGAGCACGCCGAAAGCCATCAGGCCGATCCCGGCGAGCTCGATCACCACGTGCCAGCCGAGGTCGATGCTCTCGCCGAACAGCACCACGCCGAGCGCGACGCTCAGCATCGCGTCGCCGAGCGTCAGCGCGGGCTGCGAACCGGCCAGGCTCCCGGCCCGCAGCGTCCACTGCAACAGCAGCACGCTGAGCACGCCGACGATCGCGGCGGCGTACGTGTGCCACGTCGTCAACACCGCCTGCGCGCCGCCGGGAAAACGCCGCGTGACCTCCTTGATGAGCGCGGCGGTGGCGGAAAAGCACACGGCCGTCGCGGCGCCCAGCACGGCCGCGCGCACCGTGCCGTGCACACGGAGCGCCACCAGCACGAGCACCGCGACCGTGGACGACAGCGCGACGCCGACGGCCAGCCAACGTACCCCGTGCGCGTGGCCGGTCCCCCCGGACGGCGAGGCCGCGATGAGGAAGATCGCCAGACCTCCGGCGAGCATCACGAACGCCATCCACAGCGCACGGCTCGGCCTGCGGTGGAAGACGATCGAGCCGAGCAGCAGGGTGAAGAGCAGTTCCGACGCGAGCAGCGGCTGCACGACCGAGAGCTGTCCGCTGTCGAGCGCGATCACCTGGAAGGCAGCCGACAGGATGGTCGCCGCCGCGCCGCCCCACCAGGTCACGCGGGCGAGCGGCTGGGCCAGACGCGCCAGGATGACGCGCGGCCCTCGGCCGGCCACGGGCTTGAGTCCGACCGACGCCCGGCGCTGCAGCACCAAGGACGCCCCGTTCGAGAGCGCGGACAGCAGGGCCGTCACCACGGAGAGCGCGTTCATCCGCAACCTGACGTCAAGATCGTGCGAAGCTGATCGGCGTGAGCCGCTTCCTGCTGCTGAGCGCGCGCATGGGCGCCGGGCACGACGCGGCCTGCGACGAACTGTCCCGGCGGCTGCGTGCCGCGGGCCACGAGACCGTGCGCGCGGACGTGCTGGACCTGCTGCCCGGGCCGATCGGCGGCGGCGTGCGTGGCTTCTACCATCTGATCATCCGGCGCGCCCCATTCGTCTACTCCGGAATCTACGCGGCGTTCTTCCGGCACGGCGGCGGGCCCCGGCCGGGCAGTACACCGCTCGCCGCGCTCGCCGAGGGACGGCTGCTCGACGCCGTCGCCCGCAGCCGGAGCGACGCCGTCGTCTCGCTGTTCCACCTCGCCGCCCAGCTCACCGGGCGTGCCCGGGCGCGGGGTCGGCTCGCGGTACCGTGCGCGACGCTCGTGACCGACTTCGCCGTGCACCGCCAATGGCTGCATCCGGGCAATGATCTCACGTTGTGCCTCACCGACGCCGACGCGGAACAGGCGCGCTGCGTGCTCGACCGGCCCGCCACCGTCTACGGGCCGCTGGTGCCCGACCGATTCCGGCCGAGTCCGCCCGGTGCGGCGCATTGGCGAGAGCGCTTCGGCGGCCCGCGTGCCACGGTCCTGATGTCGGCGGGCGCATGGGGCGCTGGCAGCGGCTTCGCGCGGACGGCGGACGTGCTGCGCGCCGAGGGTTACCGCCCGGTCGTGCTCTGCGGCCGCGACGAGCGCCTGCGCCGACGGCTCGCCGAGGTGCCGGGGACGGCGGCGCTCGGCTGGGTGGACGACATGCCGGGCCTGCTCGCCGCGTCGGACGCGCTGCTCGACAACGCCGCAGGCCAGACGGCTCTGCAGGCGCTCGCCGTCGGTGTGCCGGTGGTCGGCTGGCGTCCGATCCCGGGTCACGGCGTCGAGGGCGTCCGCCGGATGGCCGAACTCGGGCTGAGCGACTACGCGACCACGGAGGCGGAGCTGCTGGCAGCGCTCGGCCGCCTCACCCGTGACGGCGCGCTGCGCGCCCGGCGCGTGGTCGCGGGCCGCACGCTGCTCGAGGCGGACGTCATCCGTCCCCTCGAATCGATGCTCGACGGCTGACGGGCGGCGCGACATCAGCCGAATCGGGCGGCCAGCTGCCGGTAGGCGGCCGGAGCCAGTGCCCTGAGACCGGCCGGAATACGGAACCAGCGCGGCACGAATACCTCCCGGCTGCCGCGGTCGATCGCCCGCAGCGCCGCGCGCGCGACCCGCTCCGGCGGAATCGGCCGCGGCACGCGGCGGCTGTAGGGCACGCCGCGGTGCGCGAAGAACGGAGTGTCGACGACGCCGGGCACCACGTGCGTCACCCGGACACTGGTTCCCCGCAGCTCATAGCGCAGCGCGTCGGCGAACGCGCCGAGACCGGCCTTCGCCGCCGAGTACACCGCCTCCCCCTCGACGCCGAGGCAGCCGGCCACCGAGCCGATCAGCACCAGATGGCCGCGGCGTTGGAGCAGCATGTGCGGCAGTACCAGCCGGACCAGCTGGACGACCGCGGTGAGATCGACGGTGAGCACGTCGTCGACCGCGCTCGTCGGCATGGTCACGAAGGGCCCGGCCCAGCCGACGCCCGCGGAGGCGACCAGCAGGTCGATGCGCTGGGCCGCGTCCACCGCACTGCGCACCAGCCGGCGGACGCCGTCGGGGGTTGAGAGGTCGTTGACCAGCGGAGTCCCGTCGGTCTCCGCGGCGACCCTGGCCACCCGCTCGGGGTCGCGCCCGGCGACCAGCAGCGTCCAGCGGCCTTGGGCGGCCAGCGAACGGGCGATGGCCGCGCCGATACCCGAGGAGGCCCCGGTCACCAGCGCCACGCTCCTCGCGGACTCGGGGGCGGGATGAGCCGGCGGTGCGGCCGCGTGCCTCGAGCGACTGTGCGACCGATCGTCCTCGGTTCCGGTCTCCGCGTGGGGCAGTACTGCCATGCGTTTCAGCCTGCCACCATCGTGGTGAACGCGCTCGTCGAACGGCATTGCCCGGCCGTCGGCTGACCGGGCAGCCGCCGCCGGCCGCCTATCGCCTATCGCCGGTCGCCAGCCGTCAGTGTGTGCGGTTCATCGTCGTCGAGACCGCGGTCTGCAGCGGGTCGAGCAGCTTCTGCAGGCTCGCGTAGTCGGAGGCGTGGCCGTCCGACCACTGCGCCATGAAGACGCCGAGGTAGTGGCCGGAGCCGGCGAACTGCTGGATGATCCCGCTGCTGGCCGAGAGTGCCGTGAGGCCCGAGCCGGCGGGCGGTTGCAGCGCGCCGACCTCGAAGTCGCTCGGGTCCATCGTGAGGTCGGTCACGATGCTGACGACGTCCGCAGGGTCCTTCAGCGTGAAGATCGTCATGTTGAACTGGTCTTTCGCTGCGTCCTTATACAGCGCGCCCTCGCCGCCTATGCAGCCGTTGCTCTGCGCGAACAGTCCCGCGAGTGTCGGGGCCACCATGTCCGAGTTGACGCAGTTGTTGAGGCCCCCGGCGGTGACGAGCGTGTACACGGCGCCATTCGTGCCGTGCACCGTCTGCGGGAACAGCTGCGAGACAGGGATCTGCGACACTGTGCCCGAGGCCGCGCCCGTGGCGGACGCCGTGCCGCGCGGCGAGGCGGACGGCGTCGAGTCGGCGTTCGCGTTCCGGTTCGCGTTGGCTGCCGGCGACGTGCCGTGCGCGTCCTTCTGCCGCATCGTCTGGACGACGCCGACCGCCACGGCCCCGACGATGATCGCGATCGCCAGGTTGCGCGGCCAGACCCGTCGCCTCTCGGGCCACTCCGGCCTCTCCGGCTCGGCGGCGGCATGGCCGAACGACGGCGCGTCGCCGCGCCACGGCGTGCTCGGCGGCGGCTGCTCGCGCCATTTCGACGCGAGCATCCGGGCCCGGGCGGAGGGCTCCTCGGCCGCGGCCTTGCGGCCCTGCTCGACGTCCTTCACCAGCTGAGCGAACTGGGCCTCGAAGTCCGCGTCATGTTCGGGCTGTTCCGGCTGCTCGGGCGTCGAGCGCCCCCCACTCTCGGTCACGCGCAGAACCTAGGGCCTGAGAAGGATTCTTGGCAACTGGTTGTATCGTGCAGCTTGTGGATTCGATCGAGGCCGCAGAACTCGCCCTTTCCCTGCCCGAGGTAGACCCCGAGAAGCCCAGCCCAGCCAGGATCTACGACTTCTGGCTCGGCGGCAGCCAGAACTTCGAGGCCGACCGCGAGGTGGGGCGTCGTGCCGCGGCCGCGATGCCGACGCTGACCGCGGCGATCCGCGCGAACCGCGCGTTCCTCGGCCGCGTCGCGCGCCACCTGGCCGGTCCGCTCGGCGTCGACCAGTTCCTCGACCTGGGCTCCGGCGTGCCGACGGTCGGCAATGTGCACGAGGTCGTGCTCGACGAGAACCCGGAGGCGAAAGTCGTCTACGTCGACATCGACCAGGTCGCCATCGCGCACGCCCGGCACCTGCTCGCGGACGTCCCCGGCGCGGTCGCGATCCTCGCCGACCTGCGTCGCCCCGAGGCCGTGCTCGACCACCCGCTCACCCGCGCGACGCTCGACTTCACCAGGCCCGTCGCGGTGCTGATGAACGCGGTGCTGCACTTCATCCCCGACAGCGATCATCCCGACCGGATCGTCGCCGGCTACACGGGCGTCCTCGCCCCCGGCAGCTACCTCGCCCTCTCGCACGCCGCGCCCGACCTGCGCCACCCGGGCGAGCAGGACGAGATGCTCGCCGACTATCAGCGTTCGACGAGTGTCCCGTTCATCAACCGCGAGCCCGAACTGATCGCCTCCTGGCTCGGCGGCCTCGAAATCCAGCCGCCCGGCCTCGTGACCGTCGACAAGTGGCTCCCCGAGCCCGACGCCGAGCTCGCCCCCATCCTGCGCACCTACGGCGTGCTCGCCCGCGTCCCGAACCCCTGATGGCGAGTCAGCGTCGAACGGCGGCATGACGCACGCCGTCCTGGAGAGCGCTCTCCAACCCTTCTTCATGCCACTTTCGTCCGCTATGCCCCGCTCTCGACGGCGCGAAGAAAACATTAATTAGTAATAATCCTTGACGCGGCCGTCCGGATGCGGCACCGTCGTCCCTGCTCCCAGCAGTCAACGACGACGGAGATACGAGGGCATGTCAGATTCGTTCCGCGCACGGCGTGGGCGTCCAATGACGGGCGCCGGGCGGCGTTGGGTGACGGCGACGTTGGTCGCCGCCGCGACGGCGATCGGGCCGTCGGTGCAGGCCGCCTCCGCAAGCACTGCGAATATCGCGAGTACCGCGAATACGGCCAAGACCACGAAAATCACGAGTAACGCGAGTGCCGCGACGGCGGTCACGCCCGCTCGGCACGCCGCGGGCTCGCCCGCGTACCACGACAGCGGGCTGGATCCGACCCCTTATATGGGGTGGAACACCTACTACGGAACCGGGGCGCCGACGCAGGCCACTGTGGAGAGCGTCGCGAACTTCCTGCTCAGCAGCGGCTTGGCTCAGGCCGGATACAACTACGTCTGGCTCGACGGCGGTTGGCAGGCGTCGACGCCGCGCAATGCGCAGGGCGAGTTGGTCGCGAACCCGAGCGAGTTCCCGGACGGGATTCCCGCCCTGGTGTCCTGGCTGCACGCGCGCGGGCTGAAGGTCGGCATCTACACCGACGCGGGCGTGTACAACGGCGTGAACTGTGGACTCGGCAGCGGCGGCTACTACCAGCAGGACGCGGACCAGTTCGCGGCCTGGCGCATGGATGCGGTCAAGGTCGACTTCCTGTGCGGAATCGCCGAGGACACGAACCCGGGACCGGCCTTCGCGCAGTTCAGCCAGGCGGTCGCCAAGTCCGGCCGGAAGATGCTGCTCAACCTGTGCAATCCGCTGACCGCGGACTGGGGTGAGCCGAATCCGGCCGCGTACGACGCCTGGAACAACTACACCTTCGGGCCGACGATCGCGGACTCCTGGCGTACGGACACGGACATAGCCTTCGGGACCCCGACCGCAGGTGAGTTCGCCGACGTCCTGCGCAACATCGACGACAACGAGGCGCATCCCGAGGCGGAGGGGCCCGGGCACTACAACGACCCGGACTACCTCATTCCGATGCGGCAGCTGTCCGGCGGCGGCTACGAACTCAACGAGACGCAGTCCGACGCGCAGTTCGAGATGTGGGCGGAGATGGCCTCGCCGCTGATGCTCGGCTCGGATCCGCGCACCCTCTCCGCGAGCATGCTCTCCACGCTGGAGAACCCTGAGATCCTCGCTGTGGACCAGGATCCGCTGGATGTTCAGGGCGTCGCGATCGACTCCCCGTCTTCCGGGACCGTTTACAGCAAGGTCTTGTCGGGGAGCGGGCGGCGCGCGGTTGTGCTTCTCAATCGGTCGAGTGCGGCACAGAGCATGTCCGTGCAGTTCGCTGACGCGGGGCTTTCCGGCAACGTCGCGGTGCGGGACCTCGCGGCGCGGACGGATCTCGGATCGTATACGGGCTCGTACACGACGACGGTGCCCGCCGACGGCTCGGTGATGCTGCTGCTCAGTGGGACGGATGCGCTTCCGGGATCCAGCCTCGGTGGTGCGGCGACCGCGGATCCGGCGCTTGCCCGGGTGAACGATGCCGATTCGGCGGCGTTCGTCCGTGGAGCGTATGGCGAGCTCGAGGAGCAGACCACGAACGCCTCGGGCGCCTGGTCAGGCACGTGGACCTCGCTCGGCGGACCGGTCGGCGGACGCGTCGTCGGGCAGCCCGCGGCATACGCGGCTGCCGACGGTTCGATCGACCTGTTCGTCCTCGGGACCGACGGACACGCCTACCGGCGCACGTTCGCGAACGGGACGTGGGGCGCGTGGACCTCGCTCGGCGGCAACCTCGCCGACGCTCCGACCGTCGCGTACACCGGCCCTGACGCGTGGACTCTGACCGCGACCGGAACCGATGGGCAGATCTGGACCCTGACACCGTCCGGCGGCTGGAGCGCCATCGGCACTCCGTCCGGCCTGTCCGTGTACGGCCGGCCGTCCGCGGTGACGGATGGGACGACCACGTACGTCGCGATCCGCGCGAACGACGACGGCGTCTGGCTGAACACGTCCGCGAGCGCGGGCCGGTGGTCGGGCTGGACCAGCCTCGGCGGCACCGTCAGCGACAGCCCGACGCTGCTCGAAACGCTGGGCCGGGTCTACCTGTTCGTCCGCGCGTCGGACTACACGGTCTGGGAGGACAACCTGACCTCCGGCTCGTGGAGCGGCTGGTTCAAGCGCGGCGAGTTCACCAGCGACGACTTCAACGGCGCGTTCGGCGCCGCGGCCGGTGACAACGGTTCCGCCTGGATCTCATACCGCGGGATCGACGGACAGGTTCATCTGATTCAGCTCTGAGCACCGCAACCCCCTCCATCTTCGGGAGTCATCAATGTCCAGCTACACCCTCTCCCGCCGCGGCCTGCTGGCCGGGGCGGGGGCCCTCGGCGCGGGTGTCGCGCTCGGCGGCTGCGCCACGGCGACCACGACCGGTAGCTCGTCCCAGCAGGGCGGTGCGGTCACGCTCCAATCAGACCTCTCATCGCCGCTGGCGGAGAAGGCGATGCAGTCTCTGGTCGCCGCGTACAGCAAGCAGAGCAAGTACTCAGTGAAGCTCAACACCGTGGCGGCCACCACGTACCAGCCGCTGCTGCCGACGTATCTGACGTCCGCGAACCCGCCGGACATCTACACGTGGTACGCGGGCTCCGACGCCGACCACTACTCGGCGCGCGGGCTGCTGCTCGACGTCAGCCAGGTGTGGAAGACCATGTCCAACTACCAGTCCGCTCTCAAGACGCTGAGCACGGACGCCTCCGGCAAGCAGATCTTCGTGCCCACCGACTACTACTGGTGGGGCGTGTTCTACCGCAAGTCCCAGTTCGCCAAGTGGGGACTCGGCGAGCCGAAGACGTGGTCTGATTTCCTGAACGTCTGCTCCACCATCAAGGCCAAGGGCGTCACCCCGATCGGGCTCGGCGCGGGCACCGGCACGGCGTGGGTGGCATCGGCCTGGTTCGACTACCTCGACATCCGGCTCAACGGCGCCGAGTATCACCGGGAACTGCTTCAGGGCAAGCACAGCTTCACCGACTCGAAGGTGGTCGACGTCTTCAACGCCTGGAAGCAGGTGCTGCCGTACTTCGACCCGAACGGCACCGCGGTCAGCTGGCAGGAGGCGTCGAACCAGCTGATCCAGGGCCAGTGCGGCATGCTGCTGACCGGTACCTTCTTCGCCGACGCGGTGCCGAAGGGCTCGCTCGACGACCTCGACTTCTTCAAGTTCCCTGTCATCGATCCGTCGGTCCCTGACGTCGAGGAGGGGCCGACCGACGGGCTCATCGCGAGTTCCCGCACCCACAACGCCCCGGCCGTGCTTGACTTCATGACCTGGATGGCGACGCCCACGGCACAGAACCTGTGGACGCAGACCTCCTCCGGTGCGGTCATCCCGGCCAATCCGAAGGCGGCCACGCCGAATACGCAGCTGGTCGAGAAGGGCAAGGCGCAGCTGGCCGCGGCCCCCCAGCTGACCCAGTTCTTCAACCGGGACTCGACCGACGCGCTGCAGAACACGGCGAACACCGCGTTGATCAACTTCGTACAGAAACCCGGCCAGCTCAGCTCGAACCTGTCCACCTGGCAGTCCCAGG
>NZ_DASZKT010000182.1:0-3290 GCF_035552695.1 Actinospica sp. | reverse complement strand
CGGCGGCACGCACCTGCTGAAGTCCTACCAGCTGACCAGGTTCACGTCCTTTCTGCACCCGTCCGCCGACCTGGCCGGCGCCGGCTACAACGCGGCCCAGGCCAAGATCGCGGTCGGCTCGGGCGGGATGTTCGGCACCGGACTGTTCCACGGCTCGATAGTGGCGGGCAACTACGTGCCCTCCCAGCAGACCGACTTCATCTTCACCGTGGCCGGCGAGGAGCTCGGCTTCGTCGGCACGATCACCATCGTCGTCCTGCTCAGCATCGTGATCGTCCGCGCGATCCGCATCGCCGCCCGCGCCGACGACCTGTTCGGCGTGCTGATCGCCTCCGGCGTGGCGATCTGGTTCGCGTTCCAGTCGTTCGTGAACATCGGCATGACGATCGGCATCATGCCCATCACCGGCCTGCCGCTGCCGTTCGTCTCCTACGGCGGCTCGGCGATCTTCGCCGACATGATCGCCATCGGCATGCTCCAGTCCGTCCGCCGCCACCACAGCGTTTTCGCTGACTAGCGCCCGCTTAACTGGCTAGCGCCGCGTAACGGAACCCGCTGACCAGCCGGGGCCGCCAGCCGTCCCGCCTTACGCCGACGCGGACATGACGACCGTGGTCACGTTCGTGGCGCCGAGCCCGGCGATGGCCGCGCCCGGGAACTGAGCCACCGATTCGATGTTGCCCTTGAAACCGTGACCGGTGAACTGGATAATCGCCCCGTTCTGGCCACCCTGGCTGACCAGCGAGTTGCTCGTAACCGTATAACCAGCCTGCGGCAGCGCCGTGGCGTAAAAGCGCGCGACGTCCGCGGGGGCGACCAAACCGAAGACGACCAGGAGTGACGAGCCGCCCGACATGTTCTCGCCGACCTTCGCCGCTTTCGGGACCGGGAAGCTGCCGATCTTCCCCTTGATCGTGAGCATGCTGCCCGCGATGGGCGGCCCGGTCGTCGGCGCGGGGGACGAGATAACCGGGGGCTTGCTCGGGCTCGACGTGGCCGAACCCGTGGCGGCCGGACTCGAAGTGGACGAGTTGGCCGACGGGGTCCCGGCCGAGCACGCCGCCACGGACAGGCCGGCCGCACAGCTGGCCAGGACCAGCGCGATAGAGCGGTACGTGTTCATCGCTTTCCTTTATTCGGTCGCAAGTCACAGGTGCCCAGCCTAAACGCCCCCACGAGCAGGCGAGCCCGCTTTGACCGCGAGCCCCCGCGTGCGATCCGCTGCGCGGCGGTGTCACCACGGTCCGTTCGGATAATGTACTTAGATGCCTGTTGACTCCGTCTACCCAGCGCTAGAGCCGCTGCTGCCGCGCGTGCGCAAGCCGATCCAGTACGTCGGCGGCGAGGTGGGCTCGGTCACCAAGGACTGGGACAGCGCCGACGTCCGGTGGGCCCTGTGCTATCCGGACGCCTACGAGGTCGGGCTGCCCAACCAGGGCGTCCAGATCCTCTACGAGATCCTGAACGAGCGCGAGGGCGTACTCGCCGAGCGCACCTACACCGTGTGGCCCGACCTCGAGGCACTCATGCGCGAACATGGCGTGCCCCAGTTCACGGTGGACGCGCACCGGCCGGTCAGCGCCTTCGACGCACTCGGCTTCAGCTTCGCGACCGAGATGGCCTATACAAACCTCCTCACCGTGCTCGACCTAGCGGGGATCCCTCTTTTTTCTGCCGAACGGACCTTGGCTCACCCTCTGGTCATCGCCGGGGGCCACGCAGCGTTCAACCCCGAACCCGTCGCCGACTTCCTGGACGTGGTGGTTCTCGGCGACGGCGAACAGGCGGTGCTCGCGATCACCGGCCTGATTCGCGACTGGAAGCGTGCCGGGCAGCCCGGCGGCCGGGACGGACTGCTGGTCAGGCTCGCGACGGTCGCCTACGTGCCTCGTTTCTACGACGTCTCGTATTTCTCCGACGGCAGGATATCGAACATATCGCCGAACCGTCAAGGTGTTCCGCCCACGGTTTCGAAACACACGGTGATGGACCTGGACGCGTGGCCGTATCCGCGCCGGCCCATCGTCCCGGTCGCCGAGACCGTGCACGAGCGGTACAGCGTGGAGATCTTCCGCGGCTGCACCCGCGGTTGCCGGTTCTGCCAGGCCGGGATGATCACCCGGCCGGTGCGCGAGCGGTCTATCACCACGATCGGCTCGATGGTGGCGAACGGCGTCAAAGCCAGCGGGTTCGACGAGGTCGGGCTGCTGTCGCTGTCCAGCGCCGACCACAGCGAGATCAACGAGATCGCCGTCGACCTGGCCGACTGCTACGAGGGCACGAACGTCGGGCTGTCGCTCCCGTCGACCCGGGTGGACGCGTTCAACGTGACCCTGGCCGACGAGCTGAGCCGCAACGGCCGCCGTTCCGGACTCACCTTCGCCCCCGAGGGCGGGTCCGAGCGGATGCGCAAGGTGATCAACAAGATGGTCACCGAGGAGGATCTGCTGCGCACCGTCACCACGGCCTACGCCAGCGGGTGGCGGCAGGTGAAGCTGTACTTCATGTGCGGGCTGCCGACCGAGACCGACGCCGACGTGCTGGCCATCGCGCAGCTGGCCCGCCGGGTCATCGCCGCGGGCCGGGAGGCCACGGGGCGGCGCGACATCCGGTGCACGGTGTCGATCGGCGCCTTCGTGCCCAAGCCGCATACGCCGTTCCAGTGGGCCGCGCAGTGCGCGCCCGAGGTGGTGGACGCGCGGCTGCGCGCCCTCGGCGGCGCGCTGCGGGCCGATCGCGCCTACGGCAAGTCGATCGGGTACCGGTACCACGACGGGCAGCCGGGCATCATCGAAGGGCTGCTGTCGCGGGGCGACCGCCGGGTGGGCGGCGTGATCTTGGCCGCGTGGCGGGACGGCGCGCGGTTCGACGGGTGGAGCGAGCACTTCTCGTTCGAGCGGTGGATGCGCAGCGCCGAGTCTGCGCTGGCCACCGAGCCGGTGGACGTCGCATGGTACACTACGCGCGAACGTGATTACAGTGAGGTGTTCCCCTGGGATCACCTGGACGCGGGCCTTGACCGCGACTGGCTCTGGCAGGACTGGCAGGACTCCATCGCCCCCGAGGGAGCGGCCGAGGTGGAAGATTGCCGCTGGACTCCGTGTTATGAATGCGGGGTGTGCTCCGCTATGGGTACCGAGATCCAGGTGGGTCCGACCGGGGAGCGGCTCGACGGGAGGCGCCTGCTTCCCGTAGTGAGCGGGAGGTAGCGTGGCGCAGCCGGCAGCCCAGAGGCCTGCGGTGCAGCATCTGGTGGTCCGGTATGCTAAGCGCGGAAAGATGCGGTTTGC
>NZ_DASZKT010000181.1:0-3860 GCF_035552695.1 Actinospica sp. | reverse complement strand
GCCGTCGTCCTGGCCGGCGGCCTCTCGCACGGCACCGAGGCAGCCTTCCACACCACCTTCTGGTGGCTGGCCGGCTGCTCGATCGCCGCACTCGCCTGCGCCCTGTGGCTGCGCGGCGCGTTGCGATCAACGCGGAACAGGACCACATAGGCTCCTCAACCCTCAAAGTCGCACCGGCCTGCGCTGGCCCACAAACCGGAGCCGAGCTGTGCTGGGACAAGGTCGGCGACTGGCCCGGCCTGCGACCGGACACGCGGGAGCCTCAGCCCAGGCAACGCTGGCCGCGCAGGTCGAGGTCGGCGATCAACTCCGTGATGTCGTGGCGGCCCTGCTTGGGCTCGTCACGCGGGCTGTTTCGGGACTGACTGCGGCCCGGGTGAGGGGGGAGGATGTAGCGGTGAACTCCTCGCCGTACGACCCCTGCACGAGCTCGGCCACTATCGCTGCCCCGCCCGCGCAGGCTGTCGGCTCACCGGGTGTGCCGGCGTCTGCCCCGGAGCAGCGCTACCTTCTCGACAATGCGCGGGCCGAGGCGGGCGAGCGGTTCGTCGCGCTGGCCGAGTTGTTCGACGGCGTGACGCGCGGGCACTTCGACCGCCTGGGAGTGGGGCCGGGCTGGCGCTGCTGGGAGGCGGGGGCCGGGGGCCGCGGCATCCCCGAGGCGCTCGCCGCGGCCGTCGGACCGACCGGGTACGTGCTGGCGACCGACATCAACCCGGCGTGGCTGGACCCGCACGGGACCTACGAGGTACGCAGGCACGACGTCGTCGCGGATCCGCCGCCGGAGCCGGGCACGTTCGACCTGGTGCACGCCCGGCTCGTCCTCATCCACGTGCCCGACCGGGCCCGAGCGCTGGCAACGATGGTGGCGGCGCTGCGGCCCGGCGGCCGGCTACTGGTGGAAGACGCCGACACCGAACTGCAGCCGTTGGTGTGCCTCGACGAAACCGGCCCGGCGCAGCAGCGCGCCAACCGGCTGCGGAGTGCCTTCCGGGAGCTGATGACACACCGCGGCGCTGACCTGCGCTACGGCCGTACGCTGCCGAGGACGTTGCGTGCGGCGGGCCTGATCGACGTCGCGGCTGCTGGCAGTTTCCCGGTCGGCGGGACGGTGTGCGACCGCCTGGAGATCGCGTCGATACGGCAGGTCCGCGCCGAGCTGGTCGCCGCCCGGCTGACCGATGACGCCGAGATCGACGCGCACCTGGCCGCCGTCGCCGCAGGCGAACTCGACCTCACCCTGGCACCGCTGATCTCGGCGTGGGGACGCCGCCCGGACCGGTAGGCGAGGCAATGGAGTTCCCGCCCACCCCGGACTCACCCTGCTGGTCTACACCGCCCCAGCCGAGAGTCCCGCGGCCGACCGCCTCAGCCTCATCGCCAGCTGGGCCGTCACCGCCGAACGCTCCGGCGAACTCGCCAGCCATGAGGTCAGCCGGACACCAGATCGAGCAACACGCTGACGTCGGGCATGGCTTCGAGGTGTTCCGCCGGTCAGGTGTTGGTGGCGGACCCTATCCGGTCAGGGTGACGGCGGCGACGCGATCGTCGGCGATCAGGTCCGCGACGGCGTCCGGGCCGACCAGCAGCGACGTGCACAGTCCGGCCGGGGCACCCGCCCTCCGCAGGATCTCCGCCAACCGCATCGCGCAGCCGGTCACGTTGCCTGCGTGCTTGAGCAGCACGCCGTTGCCCGCGGCGAGAGCCGGGGCCAGCACGCGCACGAACTGCCAGCAGGGGTAGTTCCACGGCATGACGGCCAGCAGCACGCCGAGCGGCTCGAAGACGATCGTGCTCTCGGTCGCGGCCGAGGTCACGACCTGCGCCGCGAGGTAGTGCCCGGCGTGCTCGGCGTAGTGCTCCAGCGTCCAGGCCGACTTGTCGATCTCCGCACGTGCTTCGGCGATCGGTTTGCCCATCTCGCTGGTGATGAGCCGCGCGAAGGATTCCCGGTCGGCCCGGAGTTCGCGGGCGATCGCGGTCAGCAGCGGGAGCCGCTCGGCGATGTCCGTGGCCCGCCAGGCCCGTTGTGCGCTCGCGGCAGCCGCGAGCGCGGCCTCGACCTGGTCCGGAGTGTGCTCGTCGTAAGTAGCGATCGTGGCTTCGGTCGCCGGGTTGACCGACCGCAGCATGAACCGGTCCTTTCTCGATGGGGCGACGCGTGCGTGGTCCGGCGCGGCTAGCGCGCCGCCAGGCGCAGCGCACCGGCCAAGGTGGCCGAGCCGATGTTGGCGCCGCAGGCCAGCACCACGATCCGGCCGCCGTGGTGCGCGGCGGCGTGCCGGCGGGCGGCCGCGAAGGCGACTCCGGCCGCGCCCTCCACCAGCAGGTGCTCGGTGTCGATGATCGAGGCCAGTTCGGCGGCGATCTCCTGCTCGGAAACGGAAACCCACTCATCGACCAGTTCGGCGCACAGGTCGACGGTGATCGAGCCGTCCTCCAGATTGCCTGCCGAACCGTCGGACAGCGTGAGCTCGGTGGGCACCGAGATGACCTTGCCTGCCGCGACCGAGGCGATCATCGCCGCGTCGTTGCGCGGCGAGGCGCCGTACACGCGCACGCCAGGGAGGTGGTGCCTGACCACCGAGGCGACGCCGCTCATCAGGCCACCCCCGCCGACGTTGACGAACAGAGCGTCGACGTCCCGCCCCTCCAACTGCTCGACGATCTCCACGCCTGCGGTGCCCTGGCCGGCGATCACGTCTGGGTCGTTGTAGGGCGCCAGGTAGATCAGGCCGTGCTCGTCGGCGTAGGCCCTGGCGATGCCCTCGACGACCCCGGCGTCGGCGTCGTGGGTGTGCAATTCGACGCCGAGGCGGCGCAACGCGTCGACCTTCACCGTCGAGGCGCTGGCTGGCACGAACACCACGGCCCGGCCGCCGAGTGCCCGCATCGCGTTGACGACCCCGAGTCCGTGGTTGCCGGTGGAGGCCGTGACCACGCCGTCCGCACGTTGTTGCGGGGTCAGGGTCATCGCCTTGGCCAGCGAGCCGCGCGCCTTGAACGAGCCGGTGCGTTGCCGGAACTCGCACTTGACCAGAACCTCGACGCCGAGTTCGTCGCTCAGCGCGTCGAACCGGACCAGCGGGGTGCTGTCGAGGTGTTCGTGCAGGGCGGGCGCGATCTCGGTCGAGCGGCGGGCTATCTCGGCCGGTGTCAGCGGGTTCAGCGGGGGCACAGGGCAACTCCTTCACCTGGCGGCAGCACGCTGCCAGGTGTGTGGTCGGCGTTGACAGGGGATGGTTATGCGTTGCCGACGGTGGTGTCCGCGGCGAGCACGCCGTGCACCGCCGGGAGCGCGGTCGGACCCGAGTTGACGTTGGTGGCGCGGTCGACGCGCACGCCCTCGGCGGTGAAGACCAGGCGCAGCCGATCGATGAAGGGGCCCTCCAGGAAGTGCCAGGCCAGTTCCAGCGCGTCCCCGCCGTCCGTCCACTCGGCACCGGCGAGGATCAATGCGTCGGTCTCCTGGTAGGCGTGGTGCAGCCGCCACACGCTGACCCCGGTGCGCTGGCGGACCCAGTGCCCGACGCCGTGCTCGATCTGGTGCGTACCGGTGTCGTCGGCCAGGGTGAGCCGGACGGTGTCCTCCCGCACCTCCACCGACAGGGCGCGCAGCCCGTGCTCGCCGGGCTCGATCAGGTAGTGCCCGACGAATCCGGCGCGGTGCCGGTGCGCGCCCGGCCGGATCACCCGGCTGGACGACACGCGGGTGTGGGGGCTGGGTACCAAGGACGTCGCGGAGATCTTCGGTGCGCCGGTCGACCTGGCCGCGATGCGGGAGGTCCCGGTCCAGCTCGTGGTGGGTGCGGCAGACGTGGAGACCTGGGAGATCAACAACCCGGGCGGCGCCAACTGGA
>NZ_DASZKT010000180.1:0-44703 GCF_035552695.1 Actinospica sp. | reverse complement strand
GACCGTCACCTCGATGAGCGCCGACTGACGCCCCGTCTCCCCGGTTTTCGTAAACACCGTGCGCGCGGTTCGCTGAGCGGACCGCGGAACGGACGCGAGCGCGACGGACGGCCGAATAATCGGGTAACCCCCGATGACCGTACCGCCCTTGATCCGGGGTTTTCCTTCTGGAGGCTATCGCATGCTCGGCGGCGACACGGCAAGAACGATCGACGACAACTCACTGACCCCGGTGCCCCGTGAAGAGCGCAAGTCCGGGACATACCTGTCCTGGCTCCCCGCGGGCGTGGCCACCTCCCTGCTCCAACTGACCATCGCGGGCGACATCACCGCGCTGGTCGGCTCGCAGTGGGGCCTGCTGGCCGGCGCGGTGGTGGGCACGCTGGTGCTGATCCTCGGCTGGCTGTTCTGCAACATCGCCTACCGGGAGGGTCTGTCGAGCACGGTGCTGCCGCGCTTCTACGGGCTCGGCCTGCGCGGCTCCGCGCTCTCCTCGGCCGCGTTCGGCATCATGATCATCGCCTTTCTCGCGAGCGAGAACGTGCTGCTCTACAACGGAACGCTGTTCGCCTTCCACTGGCACGACACCACGGGTCTACGAATCTTGATCTACGGCGTGCTCACGATCGTCTGGGTGGCGCTGAGCACCTTCGGCATCAAGCTGGTCACCCGCACCTCCTCCGCGCTCGTGATCCTGTTCATGTGCCTGCTGGCCTACATGGTCTTCCACATCTACCACGGCTCCTCGACCAGCCTCGGCGACTCGTTCACCCAGGCCAACACCGTGCTGACCGGCTCGGGTTCCTCGCGCTTCGTCACCGTCATGGGCATCCTCGGCGGCCAGGGCGGCGCGCTGATCCTGGTGAACGCGGACTACACCAGGTACGCGCGCAGCCGCAAAGCGGTCGGCGCGGTGAGCCTGTCCGGCGCCATCATGCTCGACATCGTCGGCATCGCCCTCGGCATCCTGGTGCTGACCGGCGGCAACCCGATGGTCGCGAAGTACCTGGTGCTGCACGGCACCGCCACGGCCGCGACGGCCCCCGCCCAGGCGGCGGCGCTCGCGGCGACCAACACCGGCGCCTACTTCGTCATCATCGCGGGCGCCGCCGGATTCGCGCTGATGTACGTCGCGCAGACCAAGGTCCAGGTGCTCAACACGTACTCGGGGTCACTGGCCCTGTCGAACCTCTACTACGTGCTGACCGACCGGCACCCCAACCGCTTCGTGATGATCGTGCTGTCAAACGCCATCTGCCTGGCGATGATCGCGGCGGATGTGTTCGGCAGGCTCTCCGGGCTGCTGAACGTGCTCGGGATGGTCGTGATGGCCTTCATCGCACTGGCGATCGCGGACTTCTACATCGTCGCCCGCTCCCGGGCCCGCGACACCTCCGCCGAGGTCGAAGCGGTCAACTGGGCGGGTGTCATCACCTTGATCCTCGCCTCGGGTGCCGCGTACGCGCTGTATCGCACCGGCGTGTTCCAGTACGGCTTCCTCGCCTCGGCGGTGATCGCCATCGCGTTTTACCCGCCGCTCCGGATGACGGTGTTCAAGCCGGCGGTCCGGGCCCCCGAATCACCGGCGCACGCCGCGGAGGCGATGTCGTAGCGACATCGCCTCCCGAGACCTCGCCACGTCAGCGGCCTGCGAACTTCGCAGGCCGCTTGTCGAGGAAGGCCTGCAGGCCCTCGGCGGCGTCGGCCGTCCGCGTCAGCTCGAACACGCCGCGCTCCTCGTGGGCGAGCGCGTCCTCGATCGGCAGATCGCGGCCCGCGTCGACGACCCGCTTGAGCAGGCCGACGGCCGCCGTCGGCTTTTCCGCGAGGCGACGGGCCTCGGCGGCCACCGACTCGGTGAACGCCGCCGCGTCCACGACCGCGTCGACCAGCCCGAGTTCGAGGGCGCGCGGCGGCGGAAGGATCTCGCCGTCGATGATCAGGCGGCGGGCCAGATGCGGACCGACGAGCCGCGGCAGCCGCTGGCTGCCGCCCGCTCCCGGGAACAGTCCAAGCGTGATCTCCGGGAAGCCGAAGGTGCCCGTGCTCGACAGGATCCGCACGTCGCAGGCGAGCGAAAGCTCCGCGCCGCCGCCGAGCGCGTGGCCGTTGAGCGCGGCGACCACGGGCTTCGGCGCCAGCTCGATCACCCGCTGCACGTCGATCCAGCGGCGCATCCTCGCCTGGTTCGCGTCCGAGAGATCGCGCATGACGGCGATGTCGGCGCCGGCGATGAAGAACCGCCCGGTGCCGATGATCACGATGCAGCGCACCTCGGGGTCCTCGGCCAGCGGCGGCAGCACCCTGAGGAACTCCTCGATCATCGCCGGGTCGACGGCGTTCGCCTTCGGCCGGTCCACGCGCACGGTCGCGACCGCGCCGTCCCGCGTCACCCGCAGCACCGACGGTGCCGCATCCGCATCCGCACTCATCTCAAATCCCTTTCACTCGGTGACGCCCGCGGCGGCCAGCGCCGCCAGGTCCTGCTCCGACAGGCCGAGCAGCTCGCCGAGCACGGCCGCGGTGTGCTCGCCCAGCAACGGGGCCGGACCGGTGAGCGCGCCGGGTGTGGCAGTCAGGCGCGCCACGACGCCCTCGTGCCTGACCGGCCCCGCGATCGGGTGCTCCAGCACGGGATAGAAACCGCGCGCGGCGAGCTGCTCATCGTGCTCGACCAGGTCTTGACCGGTGGCGACGAGAGCCGCGGGGATCCCGGCGGCCTGCAGCCGTCCGGCGAGCGCCGCCGGCTCCCGGTCCGCGGTCCACGCCGCGATCAGCGCGTCGATCTCGTCTTCGCGCACACGTCGTTCCGCCTGGTCCGCGTCCCGCAGTTCCGCCGTCGCGCCGATCAGCTCGGCCAGAGCGCGCCAGGCGCGGTCATCGAGCACTGAGATCGCGATCCACCGGTCCGTGCCGGCGGCGCGATACACGCCGTGCGGCACCGCGTTCGCGCAGCGGCTCGGGTGTTCGGCGGTGCGCGGATCGGGTTCGCCGGCCGGGCGTACGCTCTCCAGCAGAGCAGGACCCATCGCCGCGGCCATCGCCTCCAACTGCGACAGGTCGACATGACCGCCGGAGCCCCGTGCCAGCATGTCCAGCACGGCCAACGCCGCGGCATTGCCCGCGATCATGTCGCCGAGCCCGAAGGCGAGCCCCTGCGGCGCCCCACCGGGCTCGGCCGTCTCGTGGGTCAGTCCCGACATCGCCCCGAGCGTGTCGGCGAAGGTCACCGCGTCGCGCCACGGCCCGGCCTGTCCGACTCCGGCCATCGACACCAGGACGACGTCCGGGTTGACCGCACGCAGTGAGTCGTAGTCCATTCCCCAGCGCGCGAGCACTCCCGGGCTGAAATTCTCGATGACGACGTCGCAGCGCGGAACCAGTTCGCGCAGCAGCCGCTTGCCGTCGCCGGTGCGGAGATTGAGCGCGACGCTCCGCTTGCCGCGATTGAAGTTCAGGAAGTACCCGCTGTCGTCCGGGCCGGCGCCGGGACGCAGCCGCATCGAGGGCGCGAACCGGGTCGGGTCCTGCCGGTGCCGCGACTCGATCTTGATGACGTCCGCGCCGTGTTCGGCCAGCATCTTCGTGGCGTAGGGCCCGGCCAGCACCCAGGTCAGGTCGAGAACCCGCACCCCCGCCAGCGGCCTCGGATCGCCCGCCTTCCCCAGACGCGTCCGGCGTCCGCGCGGGCCCGGCGAACTCCAGGCCGCGGCCCGCGACACCTCGCGCAGCGCACGCAGCGTCACCGGGCGCGGAAGTCCGGGTGCCTCCCAGGCGAAGCCGACGTCCTCCGCGTCTTGTTCGTCCCCTGTCACGGTGACGAAGAACCGCCGATCGCGAAGCTGCGGATTCGTCGTCAGATCCGCGCACGAGGCGACCTCGGCCCACGGCAGCGCACGCGCCCGGCCCTGCGCGGCCAGGTCGGCCGCGGCGCGTTTGGCCGTGAACCGCGCGATCACCTCGTCCACATGGACGCGGGCCTCCCAGCGCAGAACCGGATCGCGGTATCGGGCGTCCGGCAGATCCGCTGCCTCACCCTCCTCGGCGAGCCAGGACAGCAGGTCGGTCCACATCCGATCGCTGCCCGAGTAGCCACCCGCCACGAATCCGTCGGCAGCCGGAAAGGTGCGATGCGCCACGTGCCCGTAGACCCCGCCGGTGCGCACCGGATACCGACCGGCGTGGATCCACCCGATCGCGCCCGTCTCCAGGGTCGCTGCCACCGCCTCGCACGCCGATATGTCAATGAGCTGCCCCGAGCCGGTGCGGTCACGCGCGAGTACGCCGAGCAGAGCCGCGATCGCGGCATGCATTCCGCCCGTCTGCACCGCCTGCTCGCGCGGCGGCGCCTTGGGCGCACCGTCCGGGCGTCCGCACAGCCACGCCATCCCCCCGGCGCCGGCCAGCACCAAGTCGTCCGCCAGCCACTCGCGCCGCGGACCGGTCAAACCGAACGGCGTGACCACCACGTGCACCGCGTGCGGCCAACGCGAGGAACCGTCGGCGAGCACCCCCCGGAGCGCACGGAACCGACCGCTTTCCAGAACGACGTCCGCTTCGGCAGCCAGTGCGTCGAGTGCGCTCCGATGGTCGTCATCGCGGCCTGAGTCGGTCTCCGACAGCCGGACCCGGCGCTTGCCCGCGTGCCAATGAGCCCGAGCCGCGGGATCGAGACCGGCGGCGCGGTCCACGCGCAGCACATCCGCGCCCAGCCCGACAAGCATGCGCGCCCCTTGCCACGCGAGTTCGTCCGTGAGGTCGAGTACACGTAGAGGCGCGGGATCAATCATGGTGCGCAAGCTCTCTCCTCGCATGGCATCGACGTACGGTCCGACCGCCACGAGACCCGCCGGCGCGCCCGGCCCGACACGCGGATCGGGCCGGTGGACCACGAGCGGCTCGCTGCCACGGACACGCCCTCGGGCTTGAGCACGCACCACGATCCTGCGCCCCTGCGCCGCAGCTCGACAGCCCGACGTTCCGCTCACCAGACCGCGGCGGCGTAGGCGAAGGCAGAACGACCATTCGTGTGCGCCGCATACGACGGCCGCGTCACTACCGTGAGAGCGCCGGAATCACGGCGGAGCCTCACGGGTTCGCGTAGATCTCCTCGAGCCCGGTGAGCAGGATGCGGCGTCCGGGCCGCGAGGCTTCCGCGGCCAGTTCCGGAGTGAAACCGGTCGTGCTGAACAGTCCGAGCGTCGCCCCGGTCGCATCATGGCCCGCCGCGGTCAGCAGGTCGCTCAGGTGCTCGAGGCGGCGCAGTTCGGCCAGACCCGGACGGCGCTCGCGTGACTTGGCCTCGGCGAGAAAGGCGATCGGCGCCCCGGTCGTACGCGGCCTCGCTCCCCGGGCCAGAGCGAGCACGTCGATCTCGTGGCCGGTCTTATGCTCGCGGCAGGAGACGACGGACTGGCCGACCGCTCCGACCTCGAGCCGGGCCTCGTCCTGCGCGTAGCGTGCGGTCCATTCCGCGGCCAACGCCTCGAAGTGCGGGCCGAGGATCTTCGATTCCACGGTGTGCTGCACCTCAGCCCACACGCGCTCGGCTCGACCCGCCTCCAGATCGCCGAGGTAAGGCTCGATCACCAGGTGGTGCAGACGCACGATCGGGTCGGTAATCGTGATCACCGGCCGTCGTTCGAGCAGCAGATCCTGGCGACGCTCGATGAACCCGGCAGCCTCGAGCATGCCGAGCTGGTAGTTGAGCGAGGTGGCCGGTCGGCCGAGCAGGCCGCCGATCTTCGTCGGCGAACTCTCCCCCGCGGCCACCGCGGCCAGGATGGAACCGTACGCGGCCGAGTCGCGGATCCTCGGATCCTCGTGCACCACCCGTTCAGCCTCACCGAACAGCGGCACACTCGGACGCAGCACATTCCGGGAAAGCCAGGCGCCGGCCTGCTCCACCGATTCCGGAAAGCGCGGATCGGGCGTCAGTTCCCGGTATCCCGGCGTCCCACCGATGAACGCGTTGTGCCGGAAGGCCGCCTCGATGTTCTCAATCCCCCAGTACGCGCGGGCGTGACGATAGCCGAAGGGCTTGATGCGCAGTTCCAGCGCACCCCGCCCGCGCAGCGCCTTGGTCCCCGAAAGCAGCCCGGACATCACCGAGATCGCCGAGCCGCACAAGACGAGCTTGAGCGGGGGCGCAGCCCCCACCGCGCCCGGACCGATCCGGTCGTAGAGCCCCTGCACGATCGAGGCGAGCCCGGGGCTCTCGTGCGCGAGATAGGGGAATTCGTCGATGACCAGCAGGGCAGGCGCCCGGCCCTGCGACGCGCCACGGTCGCGAGTGGCCATCAGCTCGGTCGCGGTACTCAGCGCCGACTCCCACCCGTCGAAGCCGAAGCTGCCCGCGGGCAAGCCGTACCAGGCGGCGAGCGTGTCGGCGAAGCGACCCAGCGACACACTCTCCACCTGCTCGGTCGCCAGGTGGTAGATGCCGCCGCTCGCCTCGGCCAGCCTGCGCAGCAGGTAGGACTTGCCCTGGCGGCGTCGCCCGTAGACGATGGCGATACGCAGCCCCGGCTGCGCCGAGGCGGCGAATTCGGCCAGGTCAGCCCATTCCTCGTCTCGATCGAAGACATCGAGGGGCTTGTCCGCCATCAGCACCTCCGGCTAGCTTGAACGTACTTAAGCTAAGTATAGTCATGCTAACCGAGGATCCTGCACTCTTGTTGACATTCCGCTTGCCGACTTGAGCCGATAATGGCCGCTGGCCTGGGGTTTGTCCCAGGCCAGCGGTTTGTCTCTCTGGCACACCTCACGATCCAGCGCGCCGTAGCTGCTTTTGCCGCTGTTGTTACGCGTAGACGTCTGTTACGCGTAGACGCCGAGCTCGGCCACCTGGGCTCCGTTCTGGACGTTGTTCGCGGTGAAGTTCAGCTCCACGTACCTGTCGTTGCTGCCCGACGGGAGCGTGATGCTCACATCGTTGCTGTTCGACGAGCTCCAGGTGTACGTCGCAGAGCCCACCAGCGTCGTCCAACTGCTGCCGTCGGTACTCCCCAGAACAGACAACGTCTGAGTCCTCGTCGGCCAGCCTGACGGCAGGGCGATGGTGACGCTGCCGAGTGCGTCGGAAGCGCCGAGGTCCACGGTCAAGGTCGCGGGCCAACTGCCGTCCGTGCTCTCCCAGTACGAACCCGTATTACCGTCGACCGCGTTCGACGCCGGAAAGCCGCTCGTCGCGGTGCTCGCGGTCACCGACTTGTTCAGTGCCAGGTCCGTTGAGCCGCCGCCGCTGCTACCCGTCGCGGTGCCGATCAGCTGCAGCGTCGCCGTTGTGGACTGGCTGCTTGCGACACTCAGCGTTCCGATGGTGGTGCCGGCGGCCGCCGGGGTGAAGGTCACGTCGACCATGCACCAGGACGCCGCGTCGGTCACCGCCGCAGCGTCGAGGCTCGAGCCGCAGGGATATGTCGGGTCCCGCTGCACGCTGAAGCCGCTGGAGGCGCTGATGGTGCCGAGCGTGGTGGCCGCGCTGGAGGTGTTCATGATCGCCACCTGCTGGGCCGAGGTACTCTGGCCGACGGTCGCGCCCTGGAACGTGGTCGGGCCGGGGTAGACCCACAGCGGGCTTGCCGTCGGCATCGCGCATGCGGTGGACGTGAAGCCCGAGTCGCCGCTGCCCTGGTTGAGGGTGAAGCCGGAGCCGCAGGTGAAGATCCCCGCATCGCCGACGCCGGTGGCGGTCGTTCCGCTGACCGTCGCGCTTCCGGGTGCCTGGTCCTGGAAGACGAAGGTGCCGACGTTCGTGACGGTGTTGTTCTGGATACTGACGCCGGTGACGCTGTAGCCGGTGTTCGGCGCGGTGAGTGTCGCAGAGCCCGAGTAGTGGTTCGAGTTCTGGAACATGAAGGCCTCGTACGGGCTGTCCAGGATCGTGTTGCCGGTGATGTTGATCGTCGAGCTCATATTCGCCTGCGCCGGGTAGATCCAGATCGCACCGGTGCCGTAGTCCCAGCCCGGGTCGAACTGCCCTGTTCGGACGAGTTCGTTGCCGCTGACGGTGAGGGTGCCGGAGAACGCCACGGCGCCGTAGTTCTGCGCGATCTCGATGCCGCCGCCGTATTCCACGGTGTCCTGGAGCAGGTTGTTCGTGATCTGATCACCGCTGCCGCCGCCGTAGACGCCGAGGTTGTTGGCGAGGTTCGGCGAGTCGACCGTGTTCTGGGTGACCGTGTCGGAGGTGTCGGCGTAGCTCTGCGACCACAGGGCGATGCCGTCGTCGCCGGTGTTGCGCAGGAAGTTGTTCTGGATGGTCGATCCGGTGACGGCCCCGTTGGCGGCGTCCAGGTTGATGCCGTCGGCGGTCAGGTCCTGGATGCGCATGTTCTCCGCGGTCAGGCCGGTGGCCGGCCCGAGGTCGAAGATGCCTGATTTCTCGTTCTGGATCCAGACCTGGTTGATCGTGGAATTGCTGAACCCGCCATTGAAGCCGGTGTTCGCCGAGGAACTGTTGTCCCGGGTGTCGACCTGGCCGAACAGTGCCAGATTCGAGACGTTCACGTTCGTGCTGGCCGGGTTCTGGTTGCCGCTGAACTCCACGTTCGAGCCGGTGAGCGTGGTGTACCACTCCCCCGCGCCCTCGATGGTCACGTTGTCGACGTTGAGCGGCGAGCTGACTTTGTACGTGCCCTGCGGCAGGTACAGCCCTTCGCCCGCCGAGGACGCCGCGTTGATGGCGTTCTGCAGCGCGCTCGTGGAATCGTTCGCGCCGGTCGGGTCGGCGTCGTAGGGCGCGGCGGTGGCGCTGATGTAGCCGGGAGGCTGGGCGATCGGGGCGACGGTCTCGAAGTCGGCCGTGTCGATCGCGTACCAGGGTGCGGCGTCGCCCGAGTCCACCTGGAGCTTGACGACGGTGCCTTGTGCGAGGGTCTGGGGGAAGATGTAGCGCACGTCGTTGTAGAAGTCGTGCGGCACTTCGGAGCCGGAGGTGCCTCCGGGCTCACCCACGCTCGGCGTGTTCGAGTACGGATACGCGCCGTAGAGCCAGGAGTAGTTCGAGGTCAGGCTCAGCGCGGTGCTGAGCGTCCCGCCGGCGTAGAGGTCCAGCGGCTCGGTCAGGCCGCCGCCGCTCGAGGAGTCGGGGATCGCATAGTGGATGTCGACGGCGTTCGCCGAGCTGGTGAGGGTGAACTGGACGTACTGGCCCTGCGCGGTGAGCTCGACGGCCTGGCGTCCGGTGGCCTCGGCCTGGAGGGTGCCGAGGCGGTATCCGGCCGGGAGGACGGTGCCGTTGGTGGTCGCGTTCGACGCGGCGAGGTATTCGGTGAACGGGACGGAGGCGCCGGGCGTGGTCGCGGCGTGCGCGGCCTCGGCGGTGGAGAGACTGAGCGGGGCTGCCGCAAAGAGTATTGCGGCTGTGACTGCCAGGAGCCGCTTGATACGGCTCCCGGCGCACAGTACTGACATGGTTGGGTTCCCTTCGCTGATCGCCATTGATCTTTTTCTCGGGAGTCGCCGGTCAGCCGAAGATCTCGAACTCCGAGATCTGTGCGGCGTCCCAGCCGGTGTTGCCGGTGACGGAGATCCGCAGGTAGCGCTCCTGGGTCCCCGCGGGCAGCGGGATCGTCACCGTGTCCTGACTGTTGGGGTCGAAGGTGTAATCCGTGGTGGGTACGAGTGTTGAGTAGGCGGTGCCGTCCGTGGATCCGAGGGCGGCGATGGATTCGGCGCGCGCGCCCCAGGTCGGCGGTCAGCGTCTGCGGCCAGGCCGCGCCGAACTCGACGTACGTCCCCTGGCCGGCGAGCCGTACGGCCTGTCGCCTCGGCCTGCAGTGAGCCGTATTGGAATTCGGGTGCGAGCACGGTGCCGTTCGGGTGCGCGTTCGTACTCGTCGCGGCGTTGTACTCGGTGAACGGGACCGACGCCCCGGCCCGGTCCGCGGAGCGCGCCGGGGCTGCCTGCGCGGATGCGCTGCCGGCCGCCCCGGCCGGCAGGGGAACGGCGAGGAGCGGCGCGACGAGAGCGCCGAGGAGGCGCGCGGAGCGCGAGGACGGTCTGCGCATCGCCGTCAACCGACTTTCAGCCAGGCCGCGCAGTCCGACGGCAGCAGGCCGCCGTCCGTCAGCGGCGAACTCGTGAGCAGGACAGCCTCGTGCGGGGGCAAGGCGATCGGTTCGGCGGAGAGGTTGACCACACACGCGGCCGTGTCACCGCGGCGGAAGGACAGGACCTCCTCCGCGGAATCCATCCAGCGCAGCGGATCCCGCTCGCTGCCGAAACCGGGCTCAGTGCGGCGCAGAGCCAGGGCACTGCGATAAAGCTCGAGCATCGAGTCCGGGTCGTCGAGCTGCGCCTGGACCGTGTACTCGGTCCAGGCGACGGGCTGCGTCGGAAGCCAGGGCTCCGCCTGGCGGTCCCCGGCCGTGCTGAACCCGAACGGCGGCCGCGCACCCGACCACGGCAGCGGCACCCGGCAGCCGTCGCGGCCCGGGTTCACCCCGTCGGTGCGCTCCCACATCGGATCCTGACGCAGCTCGGCCGGGATGTCCTCGACCTCCCACAGGCCGAGCTCCTCGCCCTGGTAGAGGTATGCGCCGCCGGGCAGCGCGAGGTAGAGCAGCGCCGCCGCGCGGGACCGGCGGGTGCCGAGCTCCAGGTCCACGGGACGGCCGTGGCCCCGGTCGTCGAAGTCGAAGGTGGTGTCGGCCCGGCCGTAGCGGGTGACGTGCCGGGTCACATCGTGGTTCGAGAGCACCCAGGTGGCCGGCGCGCCGACCGGCCGGTGGAAGACCACCGTCTGGTCGATCACCGCGCGCAGCGCCCGCGGATCCCAGGCGCACCGCAGGAAGGGGAAGTTGAACGCGGCGTGCATCTCCTGCGGGCGCAGATACTTCGCGAAGCGCTGCGGGTCGGCGATCCAGACCTCGCCGAACAGGACACGCGGCTCGTCGTAGGAGTCCGCGACGGCCCGCCACTCCTGGTAGATCTCGTGGATGCCGTCCCGGTCGTTGTACGGATGCGGCTCGCACGGCCCGGCGTCGGGGTCGAGGTCTGGCAGCAGCGGGTCCTTCATCAGCACCGCGGCCGAGTCGATCCGGAAGCCGTCCGCTCCGCGGTCGAACCAGAACCGCAGGGTCTTGACGAAGTCCGCGCGCACCTCGGGGTTCTCCCAGTTGAAGTCCGGCTGCTCCGGCGCGAACAGATGCAGGTACCACTGGCCGGGGGTGCCGTCGGGCTCGGTCACCCGGGTCCACGCCGGGCCGCCGAAGTAGGACTGCCAGTTGTTGGGCGGCAGGTCGCCGCCGGGGCCGCGGCCGGGCCGGAACCAGAACCATGAGCGCTGCGCGGAGCGCGGCTCGGCCCGCAGCGCCTCCTGGAAGCGCGGGTGCCGGTCGGAGCAGTGGTTGGGCACGATGTCGAGCAGGACCCTGATGCCGCGCTCGTGCGCCCCGGCGATCAGCGCGTCCATTTCGTCGAGGGTGCCGAATGAGGGTTCGATCTCGCGGTAGTCGGCGATGTCGTAGCCGGCGTCGGCCATCGGCGAGGGGAAGCAGGGGTTGAGCCAGATCGCGTTCACCCCGAGTTCGGCGAGGTAGCCGAGCTTCTCGCGGATGCCGCGCAGGTCGCCGATCCCGTCGCCGTTGCCGTCGGCGAAGCTGCGCACGTACACCTGGTAGGTGACCGCGTCACGCCACCAGGGGTCGGCGAGCAGTCCGGCCGGCGCGGCGGCCGTCGGGGCCGGCTGGGCAGGGGCGGTGAGGTGCGGAGTCAAGGCGTGGATCTCCTAGCTCTAGGCAGGGCGGTATCGCCGGACGGCGGTGCGGCGCCGCCCGTGCTCGTCGGTACGTACGGGGTTGTGCGGGCTCAGCCCTTGAGGCTGCCCGCGGTCAGGCCGGACATGATGTTGCGCTGGAAGATGAGGAAGAAGACGATCGTGGGCACGGAGGCGATGGCCAGGGCCGCGATCAGCACGTTCTGCGGCAGGCCGACCGCGAGCTGGTTGAGGCCGACGTTGACGGTCTGCGCCGAGGTGCTCGGGAGCACCAGCAGCGGCCAGAGGAAGTCCTTCCACACGTTGACCACCGCGAAGATCGAGACGACGCCCAGGATCGGCCGGGACATCGGCAGGATCACCGACCACAGCGCCCGCAGCGGGCCCGCGCCGTCGATCGACGCGGCGGCCAGCAGTTCCGCCGGGATCGAGTCGAAGAAGCGCTTGAGCAGCAGGATGTTGAAGGCGTTGCTGGCCACCGAGGGCAGCCAGATCACCCACGGCGTGTTGAGCAGGCTCCAGTGCAGGAACGGCAGGTTGTTGGCGGTCAGGTACGTCGGGAGCGCGAGCACCGTGGTCGGGATCATCATCGTCGCCAGCATGGCGAACATGATCGCGTTGCCGAATACCGGGCGCAGCTTGGAGAACGCGTACGCCGCCCCGATGTCGAAGACCAGCTGGAAGAGCAGCGCGCCGCCCGCGTACAGCGTGGTGTTCCACAGCAGCCGACCGAGGTCGCCGTCGGTCCAGGCGGTGGAGAAGTCGGACGGGTGAGGGTGCGAGGGCACGATGCTTGGCGGGACCTGGATGAGCTCCTGCGGAGACTTGAGCCCGCCGGTGACCATCCAGTAGAGCGGGAACAGGAAGGCGAGCGCGAAGAGCGCGATCATGATCGTGAGCGTGGACCAGTAGGCGGCCTTGCCGGCCGGCCGGCCGAGCTGCGCCCGGGAGATCAGGGTGCGCGAGGTGGATTCGATGGCGGCCATGGCGTCAGTCCTCCTCGACGGAACGGGCCAGCTTGAGGTAGACGGCGGCGAAGCCCATCAGGACCACCAGCAGCAGGATGCCGAGCGCCGAGGCATTGCCGTAGTTGTTGAAGTTGAAGGCGTAGTCGTAGATCTGGTAGACGACGCTGGTAGTGCCGTTCGAGCCCCCTGTGATGACGTAGGGCTCGAGGAAGACCTGCATGGTGTTGACGACTTGCAGCATCAGCATGAGCGAGAGGATCAGCCGGGTCTGCGGCACCGTGACGTGCCAGATCCGCTTGAGCACGCCGGCGCCGTCGAGCTCGGAGGCTTCATAGAGCTCCCCCGGCACGCCCTGCAGCGCGGCGAGGTAGATGAGCACCGAACCGCCCATGTTGGCCCAGGTCGAGAAGAGCACCAGGCAGAGCACGGCGAGCGAGTGCGAGCTCTGCAGCCACTGCACGTTCGGCAGGTGCAGTGCGGTGAGCACCTCGTTGAACATGCCGGAGTCGTCGGCGCGGTAGAACCACCGCCACAGGAAGGCGGCGGCCACCGGCGGCATCATCACGGGCAGGTAGACCAGCAGCCGGAAGTAGGACCTGGCGTGCCGCAGCTCATTGAGGACGACGGCGGTCAGGAACGGCACGACGAAGCCGAACAGCAGCGCGAAGAGGGTAAACAGCCCGGACGTGCGCCAGGCGGCCCAGAAGTCGGGGTCGGCCATGATGTGCCGGTAGTTCTCGAATCCGACCCATCTGGTGTCCCCGGCGAAGTTGGTCTTCTGGAAGCTCATGATCACCTCGCGGATCATGGGGTACCAGGAGAACAGCGCGAAGCAGAGGACCGCGCCGAGCATGAACAGGTAGCCGGTGCCGTGCCGCCGCAGACGGCGGCCGAGCGGAGCCTTGCGCCGGGTGCGGGCCGCGGCGCGGGCTTCGTGGGCAGTGGCCGCGGAGACGTTGATGATGGTCGCCATGGGTATCGGTCCCGTTCTTCGTCCGCCGACTCTCTCTCCTCGTGAATCCGCCGCCGTCCGCCGGGCCCGGGGTGCTGAAGAACCCGGCGGACGGCGGCAGGGCTTACTGCGTGTTCGCCAGGATGGTGTCGGCCTGGCTCGCGAAGGTGCTCAGCAGTTGCGTGATGTCCGCGTTCGGCTTCGTGAGGACGGCGAACATCGCGGCGTCGCCCTTCGCGTAGATCGCCTGCGCCTGCGGCGGCTCGATGAGCAGCTTCATCGTGGGCAGCGCGGCGACGTAGGCCGAGAAGTTGGCCGTCGGGATGTTCGCGTACTTGGCCTTGGCGGTCGCGTCCGCGTTGGCGACGGCGCCCTGCCACATGTCCGGCTCGGGCAGCCCGACCGGCTGAGCCTCGGCGGCCAGCCGCCGGTAGTCGAACTGGCCGAGGCCCGAGGTCTCGAACTCGTAGTTGATCCACTTGATGCCGGCCTGGATCTGCGCCGACGTGTCGTCCTTGTTGAACATGTAGCCGGAGCCGCCGAGGAGCGTGGCGCTCTCTCCGGGCATCGGGCCGACGGCGAGGTTCGTGTACGGGGTGTTGTACTGGCTGTGGATCGAGGTGAGGGTGCTCGGGTCGCCGACGTACATGCCGAGCTTGCCCGAGGCCATCATCTGCAGCAGGTCGTTGTACTGCAGGCCCTGGTTGGTGCCCATCACGTTGTCGGTGAAGCGCAACCTGTGCAGGTATTGGAGCACGGCCTGGCCGTCGGCGTTGTCGAAGTTCGCGGACTTGCCGTCCGGGCTGACCGCGGTGCCGCCGCGGGAGTAGAGCTCCGCGACGAAGTGCCAGCCGCCGGTGTTCTGGGCGCTGTAGTCGGCGTAGCCGATGTCCCCGCGGCCCAGCTTGGAGATCGCGATCGCGTCGGTCTCCACCTGGTCCCAGGTGGTGGGCGGCGAGTTCGGGTCCAGTCCGGCCTGCTGGAAGAGCGCCTTGTTGTAGACCAGACCGAGGCTGTAGTTGCCGGTGGGGATGCCGTACAGGTCGCCGGAGGACGAGTTTCCCTGGCGGTAGACGTTCAGCAGCGAGGACTGGATCGAGCTGTAGTCGTTGATCTGCTTCGCGTACTGCTGGATGTCCGCGGACTCCCCGGAGGAGATGACGTTGGCGGCGTCCGTGAAGTACGTGTAGAAGACGTTGTCCATCTTGCCGCTGGCGAGCTTGGCGTTGAAGGTCGCCGGGTCGTCGCAGGGGTTCGTGTCGTCGCTCTTGACGGTGATGTACGGGTAGAGCTTCTCGAAGGCCGTGACGTCCTTGACCCAGTCGGAGCGCGAGAGCGCCTTCGAGGTGGGCGGTTCGCAGCCGACTGAGATGGTCACCGGAGCGCCGGGCGTTGACCCCGCGGCTGCCGCGCTGTTCGAACTGCTCGCGCACCCGGCGGCGCTCGCCGCGACCGTGCAGGCCGCGAGAGCCGCGGCTATCGTCTTGCGTCGGTGGAAGACGTGCATACTCTGGTATTCCTCCTTAGGGCGGACCGGGCTGCGGGACCGCCCGGTCGCGGACGCGGTACGGCTTGAGGTTTCAACGAGTTTGCGGCCCGGCGGCCGCCGTGTTTCCGGCCGCCGAGGCGTAGCAGGGACAATACGAGCCCGGCCCCCACTTGTCCATGGCTCAGTGCAGAAAATAGAGAACTCGTCGTCGAAATCTTGCAGGAAGCCAAAAAAACACGACTACGCGCGGGGGCGGCGGGGGCCGGTGGAGGCCCGCACGATCAGCTCGGGCTCCAGCAGCAGTTCCTCGCCCGGCACCGCCTGCCCGTTGATCTGCGCGTCGAGGAGCTTCACGGCGGCGGCGCCCATCGCCCGCACCGGCTGGCGGATCGTGGTCAACGGGGCCTCGACCACGGACATGTAGGTCGAGTCGTCGAAGCCGACGACGGAGACGTCCCCGGGACAGGCGAACCCGCGCCGCCGGGCCGTGCGGATCGCGCCGAGGGCCAGGGCGTCGCTCGCGCACACGACCCCGGTCACTCCCTGGGCCAGCAGCCGGCCCATCGCCACGCCGCCGCCCTCCATCGAGAAGTGCACGTGCGCGACCAGCTCACGCCAAGACTGGTCTTCGGGGGAAGAGCGCACGTGGCGGACGTACGCGCCGAGCTTGCGGGCCGAGGGCACGTGCCCCTCCGGGCCCAGGATCAGCCCGATCCGCTCGTGCCCCAGGGAGGCGAGATGGGCGAGCGCCTGCTCGGCCGCCGCCTCGTCGTCCACGCTGACCCGGGCCACGTCGTCGTTCTCGTCCGCGGCGTTGACCAGGACCAGCGGGATCTCCCGCTCGCGCAGCTCCTTGCCGTACTCCGGCCCGGCGTCGGCGTAGCTGCCGCCGATGAACACGATCCCGGCCACGTCGCGGCGCAGCAGCAGCTCGATGTAGTTGGCCTCGGAAACGCCGTCCGCGGTGCGCGTGCACAGCGCCGTCATCAGGCCGAGCTTGACCAGCCCGATCGAGACCGCCTCGACCAGCGCGGGGAAGATCGGGTTCTGCAGATCGGGGACGACGAGGCCGACCAGGCCGTCTTTCGCGGTGCGGAACTTGGCCGGCCGGTTGAGGCCGAACACGTCGAGCGCGGTGAGCACCGCGGCCTTGGTCGCCGGCGCGATCCCCGGCTTGTCGCCCAACACCCGCCGCACCGTCGCCACGCTCACTCCGGCGAAAGCGGCCACATCCGCCAACCTCTTGGTCACGAACCCAGCGTACAGCGATCAATGCAAAAAGTGCCATGATCATGCAAGATCTCGGCCGAAATCCGGGGTCACCTGCCCGCTTCACCGGCCAAGGGCGGCATGGATTTGGACATGCCTCTTCCGTTCAGGATTCATCGCGGCTGATGGCCAGGGTGGCGAGGCCCGCCAGGATCCGCGGCAGGGTTCTGCCGGGGTGTTGTTCTCGCCGGTCGCTGATGCCGAGGTCAGCGCCGGGTTTGTCCGCGGCGAGTGGAGTACTGGAACCCTGCATCACGTCAGTGACGTCACCTACTCGCGGGGCGTGCCCAGCACACTCGCGTGCCGGAACTCAGATCGTCGGGACAGGTTCCGGAGTGCGGGCGAATAGGGCACTCCGGCCGATGGGAGCCACCAAGCGGCGGCGTTCAGCCACGCGCGGCAGGCGGCCTGTCGCCGACAGCGCCTGACCGCCGGTGCGCACCCGGAAGACCCCGCACTCGCCAAACTCATCGGCCGACTGACCATGGCCAGCACCGAATTCCACGCGCTATGGGCCGACCAGCGCGTCCAGGCGTGCGCTACCGCAGAATACGAACTACACCACCCCCAGATCGGCCGACTGACCGTCACCCAGCAGACGCTGCGCGCCCTGCAACAGCCCGGCCAGACCCCCATCACCCATACCACCGCACCCGACTCCGCCTCCTCTCACGCCCTGACCATGCTCGCCCAACTCGTCGGTGACGAGCCGGGGCAGAGCATTGACGCAGTGCGAGCCGCTACCTCACTAGCGGCCTCGTCCGTGACGGATCACTAGCGGCCGTCGGGCTCCGGCGGCCTCAGAGACGGGATCTCAGCACGTCGACCTCGCAGCCCGGCGAGGACGGGTCGAAGCCGTGCTCGACCAGCCAGCGGACCACCAGCAGGCTTCGCAACGACCACCACGCGCGGATCACCTCGAGGTCGACGTCGCTGCCGTAGCCGGCGACGACGTCGTCGAGGTGATCCTCGTGCCCGAGCGTCAACGTGGCGAGGTCGTACAGGGCGTCGCCCTGGCCGGCTTCGGACCAGTCGATCACGCCGGTGATCTCGTCGCCGTCGGCGAATACGTGGGCGATCTGGAGGTCGCCGTGCGTGAACGCCGGTGTCCACGGCCGGAGCGCAGCCTCGGCGACGCGGCGGTTGTGCGTCACCAGTTCGGTCGGAAGCACGCCGTTCGTGATGAGCCACTCGCATTCGCCGTCGAGCCGCGATGCGATCTCCTCGAGCCTCTGGCCGGGCCACGGCGGCAGCGGCGCGTCGTGCAGCATCCGTATGGCGGCGCCTGCAGCGGCCCATGCCGCAGGCGACGCGGTCGACGGCTCGCCGAGGCGGCCGAGCGCCGTTCCTGGGAGGGCGGCGAGCGCGAGCACGGGCGCCTTGCGCCAGAGGACTTCCGGAGTCGGGATCGGCGCCATGGCCATCGCCTCGACTTCGACGTCGGTGCGCTTCTGATCAGTGTCGATCTTTAGGAACACGTCGCCGACACGCAGGGTCGCGCGCTCGTTATGAGCGACGACGACCTCGATTTCCGCCACGTCGGCCATTGTCGCGGGATGGCCACCGATTGTCGCCGGATTAATCGCTGGGCGTCGAGGTCCTCAGAGCTCGTACGCAAGAACCACGCGTTGGCCAATGTCGGTGGCGTATGCGAAGACCTCTCGGGCCGACCCGTTCACGTCGGTGCTCGTGGTGACAGGCGGCATGTCAGCTGCCCTCGCCGAACAGGGCGCCGTACCGGGAGAGGTACAGCGGCCATCCGGCGTCGTTGCCGACGCCGTCGGCCACGGCCTGCCAGCCCGGGCCGTGCCGGTCGATGTTGCGATGCTCCAACTCCACCCGGGTGCGCCCCGGAGCCTCGGCGATGAATCGGACCTCGACCTCGCTGGTGTTCTCCAGCTCGGTCTCGATCTGCCACTGCGGGCTGATGTCCCAGCTGAACACGACGCGGTCCGGCGGCTGGTAGGCGAGGATGCGCGCCCAGCGGCACTCGCTGCCGTCGACGGCGCGGTCGTAGATGTGCCCGCCGACCCGGGGCTCGAAGACCGTCTCGGCGATCGGCGCCTTCAGCAGGTTGTGTTCCGGCGGCTTGAAGTCGCCGAACCGCTCGGTGAATACGGCGAAAGCCCGCTCGATCGGCGCCTGGACGACGATCTGCCGGCGGACCACTGTGCTCGTTGCCTGGCTCATGGCTTGTCCACTTCCTGATCTGGTTGTTCGACGAAGTCCTGGTAGTTGGCCAGCGCCCGGACCCAGAACGTCTCGAGCTGATCGCGCAGCGCGGCCACCCCGGCCGGATTGAGCCGGTAAATGCGACGGGTTCCCACCGCGCGCTCGGTGACCAGACCCGCCCCCTTGAGCACCTTCAGATGCTGCGAGACCGCAGGCCTGCTGACCGGCAGTTCGTCGGCCAGTTCACCGACCGCGCGTGGCCGCTCGGCCAGGCACGCGATGATCGCGCGCCTCGTAGGGTCGCCCAGCGCGCCCAGGGCGTCGCCGGATTGGTAAGTGTCCACGAACGGTAAGTATAGACTTACGGATAGGCGGCGGGTCAAGAGCCGGCCTCCACGAGGTGCGTCTCGACCGGATCGCCGCCCGACGGAGCCGGCCTTGTGGCGCAACCGGTGCGGCGGAGGCAGCCTGGTAGACGTGAGAGTTCCCCGACGACCCAGGGCCACGCCCGGAGACGGAGTTGCCCCATGCGTGCCGATATCGTGCCCGGTGCGGTGTTTCCCGACTACGAACTGACCGACCACGCCAAGACCCGGCGCCGCCTGAGCGAACTCCAGGGCGGTGATCCCATGATCCTGCTGCTATCCCGCGGGCACTTCTGCCCCAAGGATCACCAGCAGCATCTGCGTCTGGCGGCGCACTATCCGGAGATCGCAGTCGCGTACACGCAGATCGTCACGATCGCCACCGACAACATCTTCGAAATCAACGAGTTCCGCGCCTCGGTCGGGGCGCAGTGGACCTTTCTGTCGGACGCGGGCCGCAAGGTCCAGAAGGACCTGGACATCCAGGAGTACACCGACCCCACCCACGACCCGATGGTCCCGCACACCCTGGTGCTCAAGCCGGGTCTGGTCGTGCACAGCATCTACAACGGCTACTGGTACTGGGGCCGCCCGTCGGTCGAGGACCTTCGCCGCGACTTGCGCGAAGTGACACGCGAGATCCGCCCCGATTGGGACCCGACCCTCCCCGAACTGCGCGCCGCCTGGGATAAGGGCGACCATTCACGGCACTACCCGTACAAGCAGGGCGAGTAGACCCGGATGGCCGCGCTGGCCTCCGTGAACGTCGGGCTGCCGAAGGACGTCGCCTGGCACGGCAAGATCGTCCACACGGGTATCTGGAAGCAGCCCGTCGCCGCGCCCGTGATGGCGCGGCGGCTGAATGAATCTGGACGGCGACGGGCAGGGCGACCTCTCCGGGCACGGCGGCGAGCAGCGCGCCGTGCTGGTCTACCAATTGGATGCCTACAGCTACTGGCGGGAGCAGCTGAAGCGGGACGACTTCAGCTACGGCCAGTTCGGCGAGAACTTCACCGTGGACGGGCTCGCCGACGACGAGGTGCGCATCGGCGACCGCTACCGGATCGGCGAGGCCGTATTCGAGGTCACCCAACCGCGTGTCACGTGCTACCGCGTGGGGTTGCGGCTCGGGGAACCGCAGATGGCCGCGCTGCTCGTGTCTCACCATCGCCCGGGCTTTTATATGCGTGTTCTCACGGAGGGCCTGGTGCGCGCGGGAGATGAGAACCACCCAATCGCCGAAGAAGCGCGTGAGCTCCTCGCGCGGCTGCCGGCGGGCCGGTCGCTCATCTTCCACAGCCAACCGCGCAGCGTTGACCGGCCCCGGGTATCGACTACGCCCTGAGCGGGCGCCTCGACCTCGAGCGAATCCGCGAACTCGAACCGCCTCAGGACGCTGACGCCTACATTTGGCGACCGGCCGGGTTCATGCGGGACATGACCGCCGCCCTGGGGGGCTGCGGCCTGGCGTCCTCCAGGATCCACACCGAGGTCTTCGGAGCGATGGCCGCCACGAACCCCCCGCGTGCTGGCGGAACCGATTCGGGCACCTCACCAGCCAGCCCATGCCGCCACCGGGAACCCGGGCCCTCCGTATCCTTCGCCCGCAGCGGCCTGACCGTCCCCTGGAACCCGCGCCACGGGACGCTGCTCGAACTCGCCGAGGCATGCGACGTGCCCGTGCGCTGGTCGTGCCGCACCGGGGTCTGCCACACGTGCGAGACCGCACTGCTCGCAGGGCACGTCGACTACTCCCCCGAGCCGGTAGAACTCCCCGCCGACGGCAGTGCGCTCATCTGCTGCTCCACCCCGCCCACCGACGTGGTCCTGGACATCTGACCGCCGGCACGCGGCATCGAGGTCTTCCCCCGAATGGCTGCGGCCCGATCACGGGCCGGGAGCGCGCGTAGCGAGTGGCAGAACGCCTCGACGCTCACTTGTGCCGGAAGTGGACGAATACCCGGCCGAAGTTGTTCGAGTCCTTCTCCACCCGGTGATACAGGGCCTTGACGTCCTTGCGGTCGAGGTAGCGAAGCACGCGCTTCTTCAACTGCCCCGAGCCCTTGCCGGGAATGATCTCGACCAGCGGGGCTTTCTTCGCGACGGCTTCAGCCATGATGTCGTCAAGGGCACGATCGATCTCGATGCCCTTGTCGTAGATGTCATGCAGGTCGAGCTTCAGCTTCATCGTCCGACCTCTTCTCCATCGTCCCGTCTGTCACCGTACAGGAACGATGCCGTGATCGCCGCTGGTGAAGGTCCACCACGGCTGCTCCCAGGCTGTGGCGCGAATGTTGCCTGCGTCGCGCTGTTGCTCGCTACGGCTTCTTACGGTTCTTGCACTTTCCTCGGGGATCAGCGGTCGGGTTGGCGGTGCGCGGTTCTGTAGCTGTCGGGAATGATCCGCTCGCCGGCGTGGTCGGACCACTGAAGCAGGAAGCGCAGGGCCTGTTCGGACCCGGAGTCCGGCCGCGTGGTGTAGGCGACGAGAAACTGGTCCGGCTGCGTTGCGACGGTCAACTGCTGGACGTCCAAGGTGAGTGGCCCGGCTACGGGGTGGTTGTACGTCTTGGTCAGTTGCCGGGGTCCGCGGACCGATCGGGCGTTCCACCAGGTCTTGAAGTCCGCGTCCTTCGCGTTCAGTTCCTCGACCAGGGCGCTCAGGATCCGGTCGTCGGGGTGGCGTCCTGTCTCCATGCGCAGCACTGACACGCATTCCCGGGCAGAGCGCGCCCAATCGGCGTAGAGAGCCCGGTAAGGGCCGTGAAGGAAGGTGAGGCGGATCAGGTTGCGCTCGTCCGGGCGCAGCGCGCCGAAGTCGGTGAGCAGGGCTGCGGCCGCCCGGTTCCAAGCGAGTACTTCGTGGCGGTAGTCGAGGATCATCGCGGGGATCTCGCGCATGGCGTCGAGCAGTTCTCGCAGTTGCCGGCCGACCTGGTGCCTGGCAGGGGGCCCGGCGGGGGCCGCCTCGGTGACCTCTGCCAGGGCGAAGAGGTAAGAGCGTTCGTCAGGGGCGAGCTCCAGGGCATCCGCGAGCGCGTCCAAGACCGCCCGGGAGACCCGGCGGGTCCTGCCCTGCTCCAGGCGCACGACGTAGTCCGGGCTCACGTGCGCCAACTGGGCCAGTTCCTCGCGGCGCAGGCCCGGCACGCGGCGCAGGCGGCCGTCATCCACCAGCCCCGCCCGGCTCGGGTCGAGCGCGCCGCGGCGGGCACGCAGGAATTCGCCCAGCTCACTGCCGGGAGAGGAAACGCCGCCGACCGTCATGACTCGAGTATCCGTCCCGCCACGGCCGCGCGCCTGGTACTGGCCTGCCTAGGCAACACCCTCCCTGGTACGCCGGGGCATGGCCGACCACGCTGGTGAAGGTGATCGATGGTCAACAGCGGTCGCCGAAACCCACGACACGGCGGGCCCATCCCCCATCTGCGAGCGGAGAACACACCATGCTGACGAATGTCACATTTCCCAGCGCCGGACTGAACCTCGCCGGACACCTCTACACCCCTGAGAACGCCGGGGGGCCTTGGCCCGCGATCGTCGTGAGCCATCCCATGAGCGCCGTGAAGGAGCAGGCCGCCGGCCTGTACGCCGAACAACTGGCGCGCGCGGGGTTCGTGACGCTGGCCTTCGACGCCGCCTACCAGGGCGAGAGCGAAGGCTCGCCGCACCTGCTGGAGGATCCGGCCCACCGATCGGAGGACATCAAGGCCGCCGTCACCTTCCTGAGCCTGCGCGAGGAGGTGGACCCCGAGCGCATGGGCGCGCTCGGGATCTGCGCCTCCGGCGGCTACCTCGCCCCGGCCGCGGCGACCGATCACCGGATCAAGGCCGTCGCCACGGTCAGCGCCGTCGACACGGGCGAGTTGTTCCGCAGAGGTGTCGGGCGCACGCAGGACCCGGCGATCCTGCAGGGCATGCTCGACGCGGCCGGCGCCGCGCGTGACGAGGAAGCTCGAGGCGCCGCGCCCCGGTTGGCGCAGATCCACCCGGACACCGAGGAGCAGGCCCGAGCCCTCGGCCAGCACACGTACGACGGGTGGGAGTACTACCGGACAGCGCGTGGCGGGCACCCGCGGTCGGAGAACTTCTTCGTGCTCCGCAGCATCGACCTGATCGCACAGTTCACAGCCTTCGAAACCATCGCGCTGATCGCGCCGCGACCGCTACTGATGATCGTCGGCACCCGGGCGGCCACCGCCTACCTCAGCCAAGAAGCGATCGAGAAAGCCCGGGAGCCCAAGGAGCTCTACTGGGTCGATGGTGCGACACACGTCGACCTCTACGACAGGAAGCAGTACGTACCAACCGCGCTCACCAAACTGACCGACTTCTTCGCCAACCACCTGAATGCGCAACGCGCCTCGTCACGTAAGCAGCCGAAGTAGCCGGGCGCTCGATGACGGGGTGATCGTTGAGGGCGATCACTGGACCACGACGGCCTCACCGCGCAGGCGGCGACGCAGTTGCGCGGCGAGGCTGCCTTCAATCAGGTGTCGGAGACCGTGGGGCCCGGGCAGATCGAGGATCACGGTGGTGGTACCGACGGCACGGGCCGTGCGGGCGATGGCGCGGGCTTCGGCGCGGGTGATGGCGATCTCGCCATGGGCCGGGGCGCCGCTTGCTTCGAGGGCTGCGATGGCGGCGGCGATCGCCGCGCGGCCTTGTTCGCGCTCACGGGCGGTCGGGAGCAGTCCGGGGTGCGGGACGCCGAGGCCGCTGCCGTGGATGCGCAGCACGGTCATCACCGTGACCGGGCTGCCGTCGGCCGCCTCGACGGCACGGGCGACAGCGTCGGGCGAGGGCGCCGCAGACGTCTGGGAGACGACCAGCAGCGCACTGCTCGGCGGCGGGGCCGGACCGGTGCGGCGCGGGGCACGGCGAAGAAGGGGAATGGGGACGGACGGGCTGCGTAGCATGGCGTCGCACATCCTCTGTCGTTCTGTCTGGGCGGCGGGCTAGGCCTCGGCAGCCAACTCCGGGACCTCCGGGGCCCCGGATTCCTCGCTCGCGGTGCGCCCGAGCCTGCGGTCCGAATAGACCCGCCACCAGTAGAGCGGGAGGTAGGCCAGCAGGATCGCGAGACCGAGGAAGAACAGCCGCTCGCTGTTCTCCCCGACGACCAGCCTCGGGCTCTGCCAGCCGCCGTAGGCCCAGATGAACGCGAAGGTGATCGCGATGCCGAGAGCGACCCACTTCGACCACGTCGGCAGCCGTACCGGGCGCGGCAGGTCGGGGCGGAAGTGGCGGTGCAGGAAGTAGCCGAACAGTGCCACCGCGATCGAGGACAGGTATCCCATGTTGGAGAACACGTAGATGCGCACCGGCGAGCCGAAGAAAAGCACTGCGATCGACGCGACCGCATTGAAGGCCATCGCGCGGGCCGGCGTGCCGTGCCGGTTCACCTTCATGAACCAGCGCGGGAGCATCCCGTCGTGCGCTACCTGGTAGAGCGAGCGGGCCGAGCCGGCGATCGCGTTGAGCACGGACAGGGCGAGGGCGATGATCAGGGGGATGCCGAGCGCATACTGGACCACTTCGGCGTGGCTGCCGAAGAGGGTCGACACCACCTGGGTGTACACGGTGAGCGGGTCCACGTTGGCGGTCGCGCCGATCACGCCGACGATGACGACGGCGGTGAGCACGAACGTGAACAGGCCGTAGCCGCCTTCGATCGACATCGCTATCTTCGCGTCGCGGGTGGGCTCACGACACTCGCCGATGTAGCAGGCCGCAGCCTCCATCGCGAGCACCGACCAGGTCATCACGAACGCCCACGCGACGAAGAGCGCGAAGCCGCCGTGAACGCCGTGCGGCAGGTGGAATCCGGTGACGGCGGCGAGGTGGAATTTCGACGGGCGCGCGAGCGGGAGCAGGATGAACAGCGTCAGCGGGACCATCGAGGCGATGCCCATGACGGCGGCGAACCTGGCGCCGAACCTGATGCCGAGGTAGCAGGGCACGAACATAATGACGATCCCGATCACCGCGACGATCAGTGTCGTGAGACCCACCGGAGAGCCGATGGAGCCGAAGACCTGCAGCTGGTGCCCGGCGGGCAGATGGAAGAGCTCGACGATGTACGCGGCGGCCAGGATCATGTTGATCGGCGCGACCGGGAACCAGCCGAGCCAGTAGGCCCAGGCGGACAGCCCGCCGGCGTGCGCGGCGGTGCGCGGGCCGAGCGGCTTGAAGGTCTCGTAGGCGTAGGAGGGCAGGCCGCCGGTGCGGTGCGGCATCATCGCGGCGAGTTCCGCGAGCATCAGGCACAGCACGACGCCCATCGCGGTCAGGATGGCTATGAGCGGGATCGCGGCGGCGCCGAGCCCTTGGACGGCGGCCGGGTCGATCCCGGTGACCAGGATGGTCCCGGCAAGACCGATCGCGAAGGCGCCCTTCCAGTCGGTGTGGCGGGCCAGTTCGCCGGTGCCGATGTCAAGCTGCGAGTCGGGGGACGTGGAGATCTCGGACATGGTCTGGCGCACCTCCGGAAGGCTGCGGAAAGTTTCCTTAGAGGAGACTTCATTGCACCGGAGTGAACCGTCCGGCTGTTTCCGACTGCCGCCCGGATGGTTAACGCACTGCTACGACGGGCGCTTATCAGGCCCCGGAGTTCCAGGTCGCCCCGCGGCCGGCCGCGCCGCCCCGGCTACTGCGCCCCGTCCCCGTACGCGGTGATCGACAGGAATCTGATCGGCAGCTTGAGTAGCTGGTCGGGGCCGTGCGCGCCCTCGCCGTCGAACTGCAGCGCGTCGCCGGGGCGCATGGTGTAGCGGGCGCCGCCGTGGCCGTAGACCATCACTCCTTCGAGCATGTAGATCAGCTCGGTGCCGGAATGCTGGAAGAGCGGGAAGACCTCGCTGGACTCGGTCAGCTCGACCAGCAGCGACTCCATCCGCTTGTGCGGGCCGCGCAGGCCGCCGAGCAGGGTGTAGTCATGACCGACCCGGCTGCCCCGGCGCACGATGCGGGCGCCGTGTCCGGCCTCGACGAACACGGCCTCGCGCTCGTCGTCGAGGCCGCGGAACAGGGCGGTGACCGGCACCTCGAGGCCGCGTGCGAGCCGGGAGAGCGTGGTCAGGCTGCATGCCGTCTGCGCGTTCTCGATCTTGGAGAGCATCGCCTTGGAGATCCCGACACGCTCGGCCATGTCGCCGATGGACAGGCCGCTCGCACGGCGGTGCTCGCGGACCCGGATGGCGATGATCTTCTCGAGGGCCTGCTCGTCGTCGAGCTGCGGCTCGTCGTCCAGGGGTGCTTCGTCCATCCCCGCAGTTTATTGCCGCGGCAGGGCGAAGCGGGCGGGCGGTCCGGCGCGGCGTTCGGCGAGGTCCGCGGCGAAGGCACCGACGAGCGGGGCGAACTTGGCGCCGTGGCCGGAGCAGGGGCTGACGATGACGTAGGGGCCGTGCCGGTCGAGGATGAAATCGTCGTTCGGGGCGAGGGTGAACAGGCAGCTCGCCTCGGCGACGGGTTCGGGGGCGAGGCCGGGCAGCCGGGTGCGTACGTACTCGCATACGGAGTCGCGGGCCACGGGGTCGATCACACCGTCGCGCGTCGAGGCCGTGGTCGTCGGGCCGCCGTCGTACCGGGCGACCTTGACGGCGGGTTCCGCTCCCCCGTCGCGGCCCGACGGGAGGCCGTAGATCTGCACCGGGCCCTTGTGCACGAAAGTGGGCCACCGCGCGGCGGGGTCGCGCTGCCGGAAGTGGAAGATCTCCTTCTGGACGACGGTCAGCGGCGGGAGCACCAGCGGGCCTTCGGCGGAGACGGCGAGGTGAGGGACGAGATCGGCGAGCCACGCTCCGGCGGCGAGGACGAGAGTGTCGGCGGTGAGGTCTACGCGATCATTGATGACACGGACTCGGCCCGAGCCCAGCAGTTCCGTCCCGGTCACGCGCGTGCCACCGAGAACGACCGCGCCGAGTTCGACCGCACGTCGCACGCACGCGGCGATCGTGGCGTCGGGATCGAGCGTTCCGGCTTGTGCGTGGAAGATGACCGGACCGTCGAATCGCATGAACGGCCAGCGTTCCTGCGCCCGCTCGGGCGTCAGCACCTCGTGCTCGACCCCGGCCCTGGTCATCGCGGCGGCCAATACCCGGGGGTCGCGCACGCGCGGGTCGCCGGTGTCCACGGCCCCTGTCATGTGCAGCAGTGCGCTGCCGCTGTCGAGCTCGAGTTCACGCCAGCATTCGGCGGCGCGACCGGTGAGCTCCGCATAGAAGGGGTCCGGGTAGGCGCGGCGGAATATACGTTCACTGCCATATGAGCTTCCGTTGCGGTGACCGATCTCGAAGGCTTCGATGAGCGCCACCGAACGGCCACGGCGGGCCAGGGACCAGGCCGTCGCCGCGCCCATCAACCCGGCGCCGAGGACCGCGACCTCGACCTCGACATGCCGGGCGCTCAATATCCCGCTCCGCGCAGGCCCGGGATCCAATCCGTTCCGGCCAGCGGCACCCGCGCCATCGCGGCGGACTCCACGGTCAGCGCCACCAGATCCTCGGGCTCGAGGTGCTGCAGGTGCGCCTTGCCGCAGGCCCTCGCGATGGTCTGCGCCTCCATCGTCATCACGCGCAGCAGGTTGGCGACGCGCCGCCCGCCCTCCACCGGGTCCAGCCGCGCGGCCAGCTCAGGGTCCTGTGTCGTGATCCCGGCCGGGTCACGGCCCTCCTGGTAGTCGTCGTAGTACCCGGCGGCCGAGCCGAGTTCGGCGTACTCGGCCTGCCAGCGCGGGTGGTTGTCGCCGAGGGCGATCAGCGCCGCCGTGCCGATCGCGACCGCGTCCGCACCCAGGGCCATCGCCTTGGCCACGTCGGCGCCGTTGCGAATGCCGCCCGAGACGATCAACTGGACCTCGCGGTGCACCCCGAGCTCCTGCAGTGCCCGGACCGCCTGCGGAATAGCGGCGAGCGTGGGGATGCCGACGTGTTCGATGAACACCTCCTGGGTGGCCGCGGTCCCACCCTGCATGCCGTCCACCACGACCACGTCGGCGCCCGCGTGCACGGCGAGTTTGACGTCGTAGTACGTGCGGGTCGCACCGATCTTGATGTAGATCGGCTTCTCCCAGTCGGTGATCTCGCGCAGTTCGATGATCTTGATCGCCAGGTCGTCGGGCCCGGTCCAGTCCGGGTGCCGACAAGCGCTGCGCTGGTCGATGCCGATCGGCAGCGTACGCATGGCCGCGACCCGGTCGGTGATCTTCTGTCCGAGCAGCATGCCGCCACCGCCCGGCTTCGCGCCCTGGCCGAGCACGATCTCGATCGCATCGGCCTTACGCAGGTCGTCCGGGTTCATGCCGTAGCGTGACGGAAGGTACTGATACACCAGGTGCTTGGACTGGCCGCGCTCCTCCGGGGTCATGCCGCCGTCGCCCGTGGTGGTGGATGTGCCGACCTCGCCGGCGCCGCGGCCGAGGGCCTCCTTCGCGTTGGCCGAGAGCGCGCCGAAGCTCATGCCCGCGATGGTCACCGGGGTCTCCAGGCGCAGCGGGTGCTTGGCGTTGCGGGTGCCGAGCACGACGTCGGTGCCGCAGCGTTCGCGGTAGCCCTCCAGCGGGTAGCGCGACATGCTCGCACCGAGGAACAGCAGGTCGTCGAAGTGCGGCACGCGCCGCTTCGCTCCCCAGCCGCGGATGTCGTATACGCCGGTGGCCGCGGCGCGCTGGATGGCCGCGATGGTGGCGCGGTCGAAGGTGGCTGATTCGCGCAGGCCGGACGAGGACGGGTCGAGGGAATGGTCGGACACTGATTCCTCCGTGACTCAGTACGCGTCGGACTTGTCGGCCTGGAAGTGGTAGAGGGTTCGCGCCGAGCCGTAGCGGCGGAACGCGGCCGGATCCTCGTCGAAGCCCGCGGCGGTGATGAGTTCGGTGAGCTCCGCCACGTGCTCGGCGCGCAGCGGCTTCTCGACGCAGTCCGCTCCGAGCGAGGCGACCGAGCCCTTGACGTACAGCCGCGCCTCGTAGATCGAGTCGCCGAGCGCGTCGCCCGCGTCGCCGCACACGACGAGGCGGCCCGCCTGCGCCATGAACGCGCTCATGTGCCCGATGCTGCCGCCGACGACGATGTCGATCCCCTTCATCGAGATCCCGCAGCGGGCCGCGGCGTTGCCCTCGATCACCAGCAGGCCGCCGTGTCCGGTCGCGCCCGCCGACTGCGAGGCGTCCCCGTGCACGCGTACGAGCCCTGACATCATGTTCTCGGCGAGCCCGGGGCCGGCGTTGCCGTGCACGATGACCGTGGCCTGCTGGTTCATTCCCGCGCAGTAGTACCCGACGTGCCCCTCGATGTCGACGGACAGCTCCGCGTCGAGCCCGCAGGCGATGCTGTGCCGGCCGCGCGGGTTGTGGACTCGCCAGGACGGATGTTCGAGCCCGACCCCAGGCGTGTGCAGGGCCTGATTCAGCTCCCTGATCGAGCTGGTGGCGAGATCGACGAGCGTCGCGGCCCCCGCCTCCGTCAGCGCCGCCACAGGTAGACCTCCTCGGGTTCGGGTTCGAAGATCCGGGCGTCCTCGATGCCCGGCAGCGTGTCCAGCGCGCGGTACTCGGAGGCCATCGCGACCCACCCGTCGGCCTGCGCGATGATCGCGGGCTTGCAGGCGATCGCGTCGCGCAGCACGGCGAACGAATCCCCGGTGGTGACCAGCAGCGTGTAGAAGCCGTCGAAGCGCTCGCACAGCAGCCGCAGCGCCTTTTCGAGATCGCAGCCTTCGAGCAGGCGCTGGGCCACGAAGCGTGCCCCGACCTCCGAGTCGTTCTCGCTGTCGAAGCGCACGCCCGCGGCGCGCAGCTCGCGGCGGACCGTGGCGTGGTTGGCGAACGAGCCGTTGTGCACGAGGCACTGATCCGCGCCGACGGAGAACGGATGCGATCCGGCGGCGGTCACGGCGGACTCGGTGGCCATCCGGGCGTGCGCCACGGCCTGCCAGCCACGCACCGATGCCAGGCCGAAGGACTCGGCGAGCCGGTCCGGGCTGCCGACCCCCTTGAGCACGGCCAACTGCTCGCCGGAGCCGATCACGAGCGCGTCCGGCAGGGTCTCGGCGATCGCGGCGAGCAGCGCCGCCGGCTCGGTCGCCGCGCTGACGACCACTGTCTCGTCCGCCTGGACTGCTTCGGCGCCGTGTCCGAGCGCCTTGCCGACGAGCTCCGCGACCGCCGCCGCGGGCAGCCCGGTGTCCAGCAGCGAGACGGCGCTGTGGCCCGCCGGGGTCAGCCGGGGGTCTCCGTACACGGCCACCCCCGCCGAGTCGGGACCGCGCTCGACGACCTGCCCGAGCATTCCGGTGATCAGCTCGCCGAGCCTGGGTTCGAGGTCTGGATCGGTCAGGTGGAGACCGACGATTCCACACATGGGTGAGTTCCTTATCAGGAGTGGAAGATCAGAACGCGGTCAGGTAACGGTCGACCTCCCAGGGAGTGACCGACCCGTGCCAGGCGAAGAACTCGTCCCGCTTGATGTCGGCGAAGTAGCTGCTCACGCCCTCCCCGGCAGCGTCGAGCGCGCCGCATACGACGGGGTCCGCGGACAGCGCGTCGACCGCGTGCAGCAGCGTGGGCGGCAGTTCGACGCAGCTCTCGGCCGAGGAGCCGGGCGCACCGGGCTCCAGTTCGCGGACGATGCCGTCCAGACCCGCGGTGAGCACCGCGGCGGCGGCGAGGTACGGGTTGGCCGAGCCGTCCGCGCCGCGCAATTCGATGCGGTTTCCCTCGGGGATGCGGATGAAGTGCGTTCGGTCGTTCCCGCCGTAGCCCGCGCGGCGCGGTGACCAGGTGGCGCCGGAGCGGGTCGAGACGGCGCCGGTGCGCTTGTACGAGTTGACCGTGGGTCCGATCACGGCCTGCAGGGCGCGCGCGTGCTCGAGGATTCCGGCGATGAACGAGTAGGCGAGCGGTGCGAGCCCGAAGCCGCGCGGATCCGCGTCCCCGGCGGTCGCGGGAAACGCCGGCTCGTCGCCGCGCCAGAGCGACAGGTGCAGGTGCATGCCGGTGCCGGTCCGGTCGGTGAACGGCTTGGGCATGAACGTCGCGGTCATCCCGGCACGTTCGGCGAGCACTGACACGAGGTATCGCAGAGTGATGACACGGTCGGCCGTGGTGAGCGCATCGGCATAGGCGAAGTTCTGCTCGAACTGTCCGTTGCCGTCCTCGTGGTCGTTGGCGTAGTTGCCCCAGCCGAGTTCGTTCATGGCCTTGGAGACCGAGGTCAGGTGGTCGTACATACGCGTCACGCCGCGCGCGTCATAGCACGGCTGCTGAGCGACGTCACGCGCATCGGCGACGCTGAGCACACCGTTCTCGTCCCGCTTGAGCAGGAAGTACTCGACCTCCGCACCGACGCAGAGCGACAGGCCGCGCTCGGCGGCGGCCGCCAGCGCCCGCTTGAGGATCACGCGCGGCGCGTAGGGCCACGGCTTCCCTTCGCACCACGGATCGCAGTGCACGAGCGCGAGCCCCGGCCGGATGAAGGGCAGCGGCGTGTACGAGGCCGGGTCGGGCATGGCCATGATGTCCGGGTCGCTGGGCTGCTGCCCGATCGCGCCCACGGCGTACCCCGCGAACCCGACGCCCTCCGTCTCCAACTGCTCGACGGCCTGGGCGGGGACCAACTTCGCGCAGGGCTTGCCGGCGAGGTCGACGAAGAGGGCGAGGATGAACTCGACGGAGTCCCGGCGCACCTGATCGGCGAGGCTGGGCACGGGCTTCGGCAGTGGCGGGGTCAGATCGACGGCATCGGGGGTGATGACTGTGGACACGGGCGGCTCCCACACGCAAGAGGTTCACCGACATGAATCTATGTTGCACCACAGTAGACCGCACCACTATTGCCTACGCATTACCTCCCACCGACGGGTGTTACATCTTGGTGCGCCACCTCGACAACGCTCCCCGCTCCCGCGAGCATCGACCCGTGATCCCCGTGCGCTCCCTCGCGTTGTTCGTCCTCGCCGCGCTCTTCGAGATCGGCGGCGCCTGGCTGGTCTGGCAGGGGGTGCGCGAACACCGCGGCTGGATGTGGATCGCCGGCGGGATCCTCGCCCTCGGCACATACGGCTTCGTCGCCACGCTCCAGCCGTCCGCCGACTTCGGCCGCATTCTCGCCGCCTACGGAGGCGTCTTCGTCGCCGGTTCGCTGCTCTGGGGCTGGCTCGCCGACGGCTACCGTCCCGACCGTTTCGACCTGATCGGGGCACTGATCTGCCTAGCGGGAATGGGCGTGATCATGTACGCCCCGCGCGGGCGCTGAGCATGGTCAGGCATCCGGGACGCCGAAGCTCTAGGTGATCCGGCAGTGGCGGCGAGCACGCCGTCCTGTCGGCGGTACTTTCTAGGCGCAGTCGTCGCGCAGGTGCGGTCCCGCGAGGACGTCCTGGAGGATGGAGTGGAGCTGACTGGTAGCCGCCCTCGCCCGCCCCGGTCTTGTCGCTGATCTCGAAGGTCGGCGAGTACCCGCCGGTGCCGTGTTTGATCTGGTTCTTCTTGTCGGTCATCGACGCGGGAGTGTCGTCGAAGGCGGCGATCTTGAGCTTCCCGGCATCGCCGGCCTGGTTGATCGCGGCGACGAGCTGGGTCAGCTCGCGCGGGTCGCCGCCCTCGTTCGGCACGGCGGAGCCGGGGACGTAGCCGCGGGTGTCGACGGCGACGAAGTGACTCCCGCGGAGACCAGCTCCTCGACGTAGTTGAGCCAGAACTGGGCGGTCGTGCTGGTCGACGCCTCGTACATGGGGAGGTTGTAGATCTGGTTGCTCTGGTCGTGTACGGGCCGCCGGCCAGCGTGTTGGTCTCGAAGCCGAAGGTCACCCGAGCGCCCCGGTCTGGCTGGACGAGCGGTGCGAGAGCACGGAGCCGCCGGTGACGGTGACAGCGCTCGGCGCCGCGTCGGCGCTCTGCGCGCCGAAGGACACGGCCGCGACGACGCCGGCCAGCGGCACGGCCGCCACGAATATCAGGTTTCTGCGCTTCCCGCGCCGGGCTCAGCTGCGGGTGCGGGCGTCGGTGCGGGTGTGGGCATTACGGTACTTCCTTCTTGCGGATCGCGGATCTTGCGGATTGCGGATCTCCGGCGCATCGCGTCGCGTTCTTCGTGGGTTGAAGCCGAAACGCCGGTGGTGGGTCCGCGGCCTACTGGCCGAAGAGGTAGAGCTCGTGCAGGGACAGGTAGTTTCCGGAGGCCGAGCCGGTGTCGACCATCTTCAGGTAGCGGGTCGTCACCGACTGCAGCGGGATCGTGATCACGCCGGCGTTGCTCAGCGTCGAGGTGTCGGGAATGCTCAGCACGGTGGCATACGTGCTGCCGTCGGCGGACGTCTGGATGTCGAGCCCGCGCGGCAGGTCGCCGGCGGAGAGCGCGGAATCCCAGATGATCCGGGTCAGCGTGTGCGTGGCGCCCATGTCGAGGCCGAAATACATGCCCGGCGTCTGGAACGTGTTGCTGGACCAGCGCGTGGACTCGTTCCGGTCGTATGCCAGCGGCGCGTCGCCGTTGTTGGGACTGGCGAATCCAACCCAACCGGCGGTGGGGATCAGTCCCGAGCCGGAGCCCGCGGTGAATCCGACGCCGAGCCCGGCGGCGATACCGGCGGCCAGCGCGGTCTGCGCGGGCAGCGGTGTGGCGACGGCCCAGCCCAGCTGGTCGATCACCACCCGCCCGGAGCCGACCGCCGTCTCCCAGAGCACGCTGGTCGGGGTGAAGCCGCGGGCGCTCTCGGCCGCGATCTGGTACTTGTTCTGTTCGACGCCCTTGGTGAAGGCCGTCCAGTCGACACCGCGGCTCGCCAGCGCCGAGGTGCCGCCGCCGCCCGAGACGGTCGCGGAGACCAGGGCGGTGGCCGCGCCGAGCCAGTCCAGGTCGGCATTGGTGAGACCGTCGGCGAGAGCTGATTCGCCGGTGGTGACCGCGCCGAACTGGTGCTCGGCGTCGAGGGTGTTCAGGGTGAGTCCTGTCGGGAGCACCGCGCCGAGGGACGAGAGCGTGGCCGGGGCGAGCCCGTTGATCCAGAGCGTGCCGCCGCCCGCGACCCAGGAGTTCACCGCCGCGGCCTGCCCGGTGACCAGGCTGACGGCCTCGGCGGAGGAGGCGTCGACCAGTATCGCCGTCAGCTCGGAGAGCGTGCTCTGGTCGAGCGCGGTCACCGGCGTGGTGTCCACCGCCGCGGCCGCCAGTGTCGCGGCGGCCGGGGAGCCGGACGCGCTGACCACGCCGATCGTCGCGCCCGGCGCCGCGGGCCGGGCGGCGAGGTAGTCGAGCAGGTTGCGCAGCAGGATCGCGGCGATCGGCTCGTCGGCCGCCGCGGCGACGACCGGGAACTGGCACAGCAGATACGTGCCGGATCCGTAAGGCACCTCGGCCAGGGCGCTGGAGGCGAGGCCGGGACCGATGTCGGCGAGCGAGGTGAAGGCGCCGTACCGCGGCTTGACCATGCCGGCCTGCACGACCTGCTCGGAGGCGGTGTTCCACCAGCGCAGGTCCTGCGCGCCGACGCCCGCGAGCACCGGGTGATGCGGGGCGACCACGTGCGCGATGGTCTGCGGCGAGGTGGCGAGCAGCACGGGCCAGGGCAGCAGTTGCGGCAGCGTCTGCTGCGCCATGCTCAGCACCCTGCCACCGCCCTTCACGAACGCGATCAGCGCTGTCACCTCGTCAGTCGTGGCGGTGACGTCGGCGCCCTCGCCGAACACCAGCAGCTCGCCGCCGGTCGGCAGGCTCGACAGATCGGGGATCGTGCGAACGGTCACGCCCAGGGAGGCCAGGGCGCTGCTGGTCGCGGTCGAGCCGCCGGTCTCCAGCACCGCCGCTGACAGCGTTGTCGTGGAGGTGCGCGCGGCGACCGAGCGGGGATAGACGGTGATCGGCGCTTCATGGCTGTACTGCGGATCACCGTGGGCGTCGATGTCGATGGTCAGGCTGCCGACGGTGGTGCGGGGGACCGTCGGCAGCGCGATCTCGAAGGTGACATCCACTTTGCCGTCCGGGGGCACGCTCACCTGCTGCGAGCCGATGCGGGACGGCTCGCCCTCGAGCCGCAGCGTCCAGGACACGGAGATGGTGCGCTGCGTGCCGACCTCGTCGTAGACGGCGTAGGTGCGAGTCAGCGCGGCGCCGCCGAAGAAGTGGGTCCGGTAATCGGTGGCCAGTGCCGCGGTCGGCGGCATGGTCCGGGCCACCGCGTCGTGGATGGGGTTCGGGTCCCATTCAGGCAGATCGTGCTCGAAGCCCGGGTTGAGCGTCGCGGCCCAGCGCCCCACCTGACGCAGCGCCGGCCCGGTGGACCCCGGCAGCGGGAGCGACTCCTTCGAAGGGTCGAAGGGCAGTTGGCGCATGCCGTACCAGACGGTGTTCCAGGGCGAGAGCCCGGTGACGCCCGCATACCGGAGGCCCTCGATCTGCGCGCCGACGATCAGCGCGTGCGCCGACCACAGGCCGTCCAGGTCGGCATAGGCCGCCGGTCCGCCCACCGCGCTCACCTGCGAGGGCGTCGCGTAGTACATGGAGCTGAACTCGCCGATCAGCATCGGCTTCTTCCGGTCCCAGAAGTTCGCGCGCGGCTGGCCGGGCGCCAGCGCGTACGCCGACTCGGGTATGGCCGTGCTCCCGGTGGTGATCTCCAGCGGATAGTGCGTGCTCTCCAGGTCGCCCGCGGACTGCGGGTCCTGGTCGCCCTCGAAGTAGACGGGGCGCGTCGGATCCAGCGCACTGACGATCGGCTTGAGCGCGGCCACCTTCGCCGACCAGCTCTGCCCGAACGCGGCGAGCATCTCGTTCTCCGCGGACCACGCGAACACCGAGGGATGGTTCCGGTCGCGCAGCACGCGGGCCGTGAGGTGCTCGGCGCAGTTCGCCCAGAAGTCGTCGGCGCTCAGCGCGTAGTTGCCGGAGGAGCCGTAGATGCCGGACTCGGCGACGAGGAGCAGGCCGAGCTCGTCCGCCACGTCGTAGAACACCGGCGGGTACGGCATGGCGTGCAGTCTCAGATAGTTGACGCCCAGCGCCTTGACCATGGTGAACCAGGCCGTGGCGTAGGCGCGGCTGTTCTCGATCGAGCCCATGTAGTGCCAGGCGTCGCCGTGCAGCATCACCGGTCGGCCGTTGAGCAGAATGTCAGTGCCCTGTGTACTGATCTCGCGGAAACCGAAGCGCACGCTCGAACTGTCGGCCACCGGCTGGTTCCGGGCCGGCCGGACGGTGGCGGTGAGCTGGTAGAGGTGCGGGTCCTCCGGCCCCCACAGACGCGGGTTCGTCCACTTCTGCGCAAAAGTCACCGTGGCGGTGCCGCCCGCCGGCACCGACGCCGCCTGGCCGACGGAGCGCAGTTCGGTGCTGCCGCCGTCGGTGACTTCGTGCTCGACCCAGACCGTCGCCGGCGTGGCGCCGTCGTTCGCGAGGGTGGTGACGACGGAGATCTGACCGTTCGTCACCGACGCGGTCACGAAAGTGTCCTGGACATACGCGGCCGACCGGGTCAGCAGCCAGACGTCCTGCCAGATGCCCCAGCAGGTCTGACCCCACCAGGAGCCGTTCGGGTAGTGCCAGCCGTCGGACTGGCGCGCCGCGACCTTGCCGGAGCGGACCAGCACGTGCACCGTGTTCTCGCCGCCCCAGGCGACCAGGTCGGTGACGTCGGCCTCGAACGGGAGCAGGCCGCCGGAGTGCTTCGTCACCTGCGTGCCGTTCCAGAACACGGTGGCCTCGAAGTTCACGGCCCCGAAGCGCAGCACGATCCGGCTGCCCTGCTGCCGCGTCGGCACGGTGACGGTACGCCGGTACCAGGCGACGTCCACGCTGTCCCAGGCCGCCGGGGTCTCGAACAGGTCGTAGCCGTCCCAGGCCGTGGCGAAGTCGCCGGAGGTCATGTTCCACTCGGCGGGCACCGGAATGGACGCCCAGGTGCCGCCCGCGGGCGGCGTGCTCGGCGTCCCGGTGGCGGGCAGGAAATCCCAGGTGCCGTTGAGCGAGGCGAGCACGGTGCCGTTGGGCGGCGGGGATTGCGGCGCCGTCGCCGCGCCCGCGGACCGCGGCAGCGCGGCCAGCGCGAGCGCACCGGCTCCGCTCATGAGTACCCTGCGACGCGTCGGGTCCGACATCATCTCGCCTCCGCCATTGGACGCTGTGCACGCTGCGTGGGACGTGCGTGGTCGAGGCACCCTGACAGAGCGTCAGATTCGCGCCGATCCAAGCGGGTGCCGCCCACACCCTTCTGCCGCACCTATGCTGAAGTCAAGAGTTGAGACAAGTTCCAGTACCGATATCATCGAATCTTCACAGTGACCGTCGAGAGGACGCGTGACGTGCTTCTCCTGCGCTTCCCGGGCGCCGATCGGCCGTGACCGGACACGCGGGCTGGGTGCTGGGCTTGTCGGCCGACGGCGATGTCCCCGAGTCGTCGTGCCCGGAACTGGTCGCGGAGGCCGCGAAGTCGCTCGGCGCCGGCCCGGTCGGATGGGCGGTGCTGACCGCGGCGCGGATGACCGAGGAGATCGTCGAGAAGGTTCCCGAGCACGGTGGCGGCGCCGCGCAGGTGGAGGTGCTGCACCGCGGGGTTGAGGCGTCGATTCTGCTCGGCCTGCGCGGTCTGCTGCAGGACACGCCGCCGACCGACGACGGGATCGCCGCGGCGGCGGTCGAGGGCGCCGCCGATCTGGCGCGCCGCGGCGTGCCGCTGGATGCCGTGCTGCGCGGGGTGCGGATCGGACACGCGTTCCTGCACCGCACGCTGACCGACGTCGTCGACCGTGAGCCCGAGGCGGTTCGCACCGGCGAGGCGCACCGGCTCAGCGAGCTGCTGTTCGCCTACGCCGACGTGCAGGCCAGCCGGATCGCGGAGGAGTACCTCGCCGAACGCGCCCGGCTGCGGGCCGACCAGGAGGTCACCCGCCGACAGGTCGTCGACGAACTCCTCGCGGACCGACCGATCGAGCCGGCGGAGGCGTCACGCATCCTCGGCTATCCCGTCCACCTCTGCCATCGCGCGTTCGTGCTCTGGCGCGAGAACCCGCCGTACGGCTCCACCACCGTGCACCGGTTCTGCGACGAACTGGCCCGGGCGTGCGGCGCCGACTCGTTCCTGGTGCTGCCCGGGGATTCCGGTGAGCTGTGGGCCTGGGCGGGGTGGGAGAGCCGGCCGCCGGCAACGCTGGCGGCCGACCTGAAAGCCCGGTTGAGTCCGCCCGAGGGCGTCGGAGTCTCGATCGGTCCCGCCGAACGCGGGCCCGCCGGGATGCGCCGGAGCCTGCGGTGGGCACTGGAATGCCGCCGCGTCGCCGCCACGCTCCGACCCGGCTGGCTGTGCGACTACACCGAGGTGTGGACCTTGTCGCTGATCACCTCCGACCTCGAGCGCGCGCGCTGGTACGCCGAGGAGACGCTCGGCGCGCTGCTGGCCCCCGGCGAGCGGATCAGCGTGCTGCGGGAGACCCTCCGTGTCTACCTGGGCTGCGGGCAGAGCGGGCGGGAGGCGGCCCGAAGGCTCTTCATCGCGCGCAACACCGTGCAGTACCGGCTGCAGCGGGCCGAGGAGATCCTCGGCCGTCCGGTCGCGCAGGACCCCATGAGGCTGTGGCTCGCCCTGGAGATCGCCCGCCTCGTTCCGCCCGGCGATGAAGAGGAGACTCGCGCCGCGCGGTGAGCTCCGCGGCCTCGGCGAAAGACCGCGGCCGCCGCCCGTGGGGTCGGGCCGCGGCCGACGGATTCTTCTTCAGCGCCCGGGCGGGCAAGACCGACCGGGCGTCAGCCGATTCAGGGACCGGCGGGCGGGTTGATCTCGGTGTATCCGACTCCTGACACCGACGATCCGTTGACCGTGCCGTGGACGGACACGTCGCCCTCCCAGTAGGCGACGCCCTGCGTGGACAGCAGGTTGAGCTCCTGGTCGACCTGGTCCGGACTGATGGTCAGGGAGCCGCCCGGCACCTTCACCGTCCAGCCTGAGCCGTAGGTGATGCCGGTCGATGGACTGGTCCACGAGCCCGTCGGGGTATCGCTGAGGGCCGAGGGGTCCAGGTTCGTGGTCTTTCCGCCGGCGCCGATCTGGGTGCCGAGGGTCTGCACGATCGCGCCGGTGGAGTCGCGGATGTAGTAGAGCATGTACTGCTGCCCGTTGGTCAGCTGGACGGCGAACCAGTCCCACCCGGCGCCGCTGGCGAAGTTGAACGAGCCCCACTGGTGATCCATCCAGGAGATCCCGGCCACGTTCACCGTGACGCCGTGGTCGACGATCGTCCCGCCGGAGAGCAGGGACGTCCACGAGTAGTAGTCGGAGGTGCCCAGGGGCCCGTAGGGGATGACGCCGTTGTCGCCGTGCAGTGCGGCCGATTTCGTCGTCTGCAGTTTCAGGTCGAGCGTGTAGCCCGGGATGTCGGCGTGCAGCTTGTCCGAACCGGAGCCTCCGCTCATGGTCCAGTCGCCGGTGTGCAGGGCGAAGCTGTTGGTCGTGGTGGGTACGGGGTACGAGTCCTGCTGGTCCGCGTACTGGAACGTGCCGTTGGTGAGATCGGTGACGGCGAAGTCGCCGAAGTACACCGGTTGCGGCGCGATGGCGAGGAACTGGAACGTCACGTATTCGAACCCGTAGCAGTGCACGTGTCCCGCCGAGTCCGTTCCCCAGAGATGACCGCTGAAGTACCACCATTCCTGGGGGTCCTGGTGCGCGGCCTCGTCCTGGGGAAGCTGTACGCCGCCGGTGCTCGTAGTGGTGGCAGTGGGTGGGCTCTGCGTGGGGCCGGGCACGATCGAGCTGGTGCAGGCGCTCGCGGATTTGCTCACGGTCCGCGCGGCGGCACCGGCCGACCCGGGCGCGACGCCCAGGAGAGCCAGGGCCGCGGCCGCGCAGGCCGAGAACCACACCGCGGGACGACCGTTGCGCACTCGCATGGTAGTCACCGTCCATATTCGGATACATCGCTCCCACTATGGGAACGCTGTTGCCGTCACAGTACTGCGTGCCCGGTCGCCGTCAAGGTAGTCGGAAACCCGGTCGTCACCTCCCTCGCCCTCCTCCGCCCGCTTTGCGCGAACGGCCCAAGCGCGGCCCGGAATTGGTGCGTTCGGCCATGGCCCGCCGACCCTGCCCGCCGTTGAATGACGGCAACCGCGCTCAAGGAGGAGCCCATGCGGATCGCCAATCTCGCCGGACGCGCCGTGCTGCTGGTCCCGGGCGGAGCGATCGACATCCACAAGGCGAGCGGAGGGGCGATGGGCCCCGATCCCGGTTCGATCTTCGAACGCTGGGACGATCTACGGCCCCAGCTCACCGACCTGACGGGCGAGCCCGTCCCCTATGTGGAAACGGACCTGCTCGCGCCGGTGCCCTCGCCCCGGCAGATCTTCGCCATCGGCATCAACTACGCGGAGCACGCCGCGGAGGCCGAACTCGCCGCACCCAAGGCGTCCGGCGGGGCCCCGGTGACGTTCACCAAATTCGCCTCCTGTCTGACGGGGCCGGTCGGCCGCGTCGTCCTGCCGCAGGGCATGGTCGACTGGGAAGTGGAACTGGTGGCTGTGATCGGACGGGCCGCCCACCGGGTGCCGACCGAGAACGCGTGGGCGTACGTGGCCGGGCTGACGGTCGGCCAGGACCTGACCGAACGAATCACCCAATGGTCCGGGTCGGCCCCCCAGCAGTTCTCGCTCGGCAAGTCCTATCCGGGCTTCGGTCCGCTGGGCCCCGCCGTGGTCACCCTCGACGAGTTCGATGATCCCGCGGATCTGCGGATCGGGTGCGAGGTGAACGGGGTCTCCATGCAGGGCGCGTCCACCAGCGAGATGACTTTCGACGTTCCCGAGCTGGTGTCACGGCTCTCCGCGGTCCTTCCGCTGCTGCCCGGCGACCTCATCTTCACCGGCACGCCGGCCGGCATCGGCGCGACCCGCGTGCCGCCCGTCTTCCTCAAGGACGGCGACGAACTGGTCAGCCGCATCGAGGGCATCGGGACGCTGCGGACGACCTTCGGAGAGGGCTGATATGGCTGCCGCGGCGCACACCGCCGGCGAGCGGCCGTTGGTGCTCGCGCCCGAAGACCTCGCCGCGGTGGAGGCGATCCCGCTCGAGGAACGGGATCTGCCCGCCTCGACCTACGAACTGCTGACCCGTGCCGCCGTCCGGTACGCCGACCAACCGGCCCTTCACCTGCTCGGCGAGCGCGACGGCGGGGATTGGCGCGGCGCACCGACCTGGAGCTACCGCGAGCTGTTCGCACAGGTGGCCCGGGCCGCCAACCTGTACCACGCGCTGGGCTTGACCCCGGGTGCTCCGGTGGCGCTGATGCTGCCGAACACCGGCACCACCTACGCGGCGCTGTTCGGCGCCCAGGCGGCCGGGATCGCCAACCCGGTCAACCCGATGCTGGCCGCCGAGCACGCCGCCGCCATCCTCTCCCTCACCGAGGCGCAGATCCTCGTTGCCGCCGGACCGTCGCTGAACCCTGAGATCTGGGACCGGGCGGTGCGGGTGGCGCGGGCCCTGCCGGGGATCCGGGCGCTGGTGTCGGTGGGAGGCGGTCCCGCCGACGTTCCGGGCGTGGCCTACGCGGGGGATTTCGCACAACTCGCGCGAGATCAGGCCGCTGATCGCCTCATCGGCCCGCACCGGCCGGGACCGGCGGATCTGGCAGCGTACTTCCATACCGGCGGCACCACCGGGGCCCCGAAGGTGGTCCCGCAGACCCACGGCAACGAGGTCTACATGGCGTGGGTGCTGGGCTGCTCCGGCGGCCTGTCCGGGGACGCGGTCTCGCTGGCCGGGCTCCCGCTCTTCCACGTCAATGCCGTGCACGTCACCGGTCTCGCCGCGTTCCTGCACGGCCGTCCGGTGGTGAGCCTGGGCCCGCGCGGCTACCGGGACAAGACGCTGATGGCCGACTTCTGGCGCATCATCGAGCACTACCGGGTCACCGGATTCTCCGGCGTGCCCACGGTTTACGCCTCGCTCCCGCCGGTACCGCAAGGCGTCGACATCTCCAGCCTGCGCGGTGTGGCCGTCGGAGCTGCGCCGCTGCCGAAGACGGTCCGCGAACGCTTCGAGTCCGCGACCAAGGTGCCGATGATCGAGGGTTACGGGCTGACCGAGGCGACGTGCGCGACGGCCTCGACGCCCGCGCTGGCCCCGCGGCCCGGCTCGGTCGGGATGCGACTGCCCTACCAGCGCGTCAAGGCGGTCCAGGTCGACGGCGAGGACCGGCCCGTCGCCGACTGCCCTGCCGGGCAGAGCGGGGTGCTCGCCATCGCCGGGCCCAGCGTGTTCCCCGGCTACCTGACCCCCGGTCCGCACGGACCGGTCCCCGACCCGGCCGGCACGGTCTTCGACGGCTGGCTGCTCACCGGGGACCTGGGCCGGGTCGACGAGGACGGATACGTCTACCTGACCGGCCGGGCCAAGGACCTGATCATCCGCGGCGGCCACAACCTCGACCCCGGACCGATCGAGGAGTCCCTGCTCGGCCATCCCGACATCGCCGCGGCCGCCGTCGTCGGGGCGCCCGACGCGCATGCGGGCGAGGTGCCGGTCGCCTACGTGACCCGCGCCTCCGGGTCGCGGACCACTGAGGCCGAGCTGCGCGACTGGGCCGCCGCCCACGCTCCCGAGCCCGCGGCCGCGCCCAAGCAGGTGCACGTGATCGACGCCATTCCGCTTACCGACGTCGGCAAGGTCTTCAAGCCCGCCCTGCTCCAGGACGCCGTCCGCCGCGTGGTCGAGGCCGAACTCGAGCGCGCCGGGCTGAGCGCGCGGATCGAGACGGACTTCCGGGACGGCCGTCCGCACGCGCTCATCGAGCTCGACGGCGACGCCGACGCCGGTCCTCTGGCGGCGAACCTGGAGCGCTACTCCTTTCCCTTCACGATCAGGAAGGCCTGACATGGCCCTGCACCGGCTGACCACGATCACTATCGGCGTGCCCAATGTCGCCGAGACGGCCGCCTACTACGCCGAATTCGGGCTGAGCCGCAACGGCGAGACGTCCTTCACGACAGCCGACGGCGGCGAGCAGCTGCGGCTGACCCACTCCCCCACGCGGCGGCTCGTCGAACTCGGGATCGGCGCCGAGGATCCCGACGACCTGCACCGCATAGCCTCTCGCCTGGCGCGGCTCGGAGCCGCGCACCGCCTGGCCGACGGGCGGCTGACCGCGACCGACCCCGGCACCGGCGTGACCGTGACCATCGCCCCGAGTCCGCAGATCTCCCGCGCGGCCGAACCCGCGCCGCACTACAACGGGCCCGGGCGGACGGACCGGGTCGACGCTCGCGCGCCGGGTGTCCTGCGGGAGACGCCGGTGACGCCGCGCAAACTCGGACACGTGGTGCTCGGGTCGATCGACCAGGAGGGCAGCCAGCGGTTCTTCACCGAAGGCCTCGGCTTCAAGTCCAGCGACGAGGTGCCCGGGATCGCGGCGTTCCTGCGCTGCTCCTCGGACCACCACAATGTCCTGATCCAGCCCGCGCCCGTGCCGTACCTGCACCACACGTCCTGGGAGGTCGAGGACGTGGACGAGATCGGCCGGGGCGCGCACCACATGCTTCTGGGCCACCCGGAACGGCACGTGTGGGGGCTTGGCCGGCACCACATCGGCTCCAACTTCTTCTGGTACCTCAAGGACCCGGCCGGCAACTTCTCCGAGTACTACAGCGACCTGGACTGCATCGTGAACGACGCGATCTGGAAGCCGGAGGTCTTCGCGGACCTCCGGGCCCTCTACAACTGGGGCCCGCCGGTACCGCCGTCCTTCATCGAGCCCGAGGACCTCGGCGCCCTCATGACGGGGGCGCACAGCAGCTGACTGAACGTACCTGGAACGGGTACAGTGTTGCCGTGTCAGGAACACGGACTCAGGAGCCGGCCGACGGCGAGCAGGACCACGTCGCCCCGGGCTCCCCGGCTTGGTGGGCCGCGCGCCAGGAGCGGGCGAGGCCGGCCCGGCGCGTGCCCGTCACCCTGGAGCGCATCGTCGCCGGCGCGCTCGAACTGGTCGACCGCGACGGTCTTGGCGCGCTGAGCATGCGCAACCTGGCCGCCGAACTGGAGACCGGCACCACATCGCTCTACCGGCACGTCTCCGGGAAGGACGAGGTGCTGGTACTGGTCGCGGACTCCGTACTCGGTGGGACCGTGCCGCTTCGCGCCATGCCGGACCTGGGCTGGCGGGAGGTCCTCGAGGCGCTCGCGCGCTCCATGCGGGCGACGCTCGGCGCACATCCCAACCTCGCCCCCCTGTTCGCCACGGCGGTGCCGGTCGGCCCGAACTCGCTGCGCGGCAGGGAACTGACTCTGCACGCCCTGCGGGAGCGCGGCTTCGACGCGGCCCTGGCGGCCGATGTGCACACGGCGCTGGCGCACCAGGTGCTGGCTTCGGTGCTGCAGGAGCCGATGAACGACTTCCGCGCCGGCGGCCTCGGCCCCGCCGAGGGCATGACCCTGCGCGAGTTCTACCACTCGTTGCCGGCCGGGACGTACCCGCACCTGGTGGAACTGGCCGACGAGCTGACCTCGCGCACCGCCGACGAGGAGTTCGAGTTCGGATTGGCCTGCCTGCTCGACGGGGTGGAGTTGCGGCTGCAGAAGTCCCGGACCCGGCGGCCCCGCGCGCGGAGCGCGAAGTCGCCGGGCTGATCGCGCCTCGCCGCTACCAGGGCAGGTTCTGCCCGAGCCCGTGAATCAGATTCTTGTTGTCCTCGTTGATGTCGGCGGCGTCGTTGACGTGGCGGGACGGGGTCTCGAAGGTGGCGTACGGCTTGAGCCGCAGGACCACCCGGTCCTCCCGGGAGAC
>NZ_DASZKT010000179.1:0-2980 GCF_035552695.1 Actinospica sp. | reverse complement strand
ACCCGAGAGCGGCCGGTCGACGCAGAACTGGCTCCCGGGGAGCAGCAGCGAGGCCGACGGGTCCCACGAAAGGCCACCGTTCCGCGACACATAGAGGTTGCAGCCGCCTGGGTAGTGGTAGTTGCCCGCCACCAGAGCGACGGTGTTCGGGTTCTTCGGATCGACCGCGAGGCTCGGCGCCTCGAAGATCCGGCTCGGGTCGAAGCCGCCGGTCACCGACCGTGCGTTCTCCACGAACGGCGCGGCTGACGCACTCGCCGCTGCGGTGAGGAAGGCCAGACCGACAAGCACCACCGCCGCGAGACCGCCCAGCGGCGCCCCGAGTCGACGCGTGTACACCTTCCGGCCGACGCCAGATTGCATACTCCCCTCCATCACGATCCTCCTCGAGTTGGTGCGGTGATCGGCGGGACGGCCGGGAGAGCTGGTGCCCGTGCGGAGCACCAGCTGTCCTTCCGAACCGCGGCCTATGGCCAGTCTTCGCTACTTCTGCTTCTTGACGGGCGCGGGAACGGGCACCTCAGACTTGCGGCGCTGGCGGACATAGCCCGCGGCGCCGAAGCCGAACAGCGAGATGCCGAGCACGGCCAGGATGATCGTCGCCGCCAGCAGGCCGCCAGAGACGCCAGAGCTGGACGACGTGGCCACTGATGCCAGCGGGTTGGTCGCCGGCGCGCCGTTCTGCGCCCCGCCGGCGGTCGCGCCGCCGGGGCCGACCACTTGGAACGTGGCGCGCGCCGGCGTACCGAACGCGGGCTGACCCTTGATGGTCTGGGTTGCGACGACGACGTAGTCGCCGGGCAGGGCCGTCGAAGGCACCTTCGCGGTCGCGGTGAGCGCGCCGCTCGAGGAAGCGTGGATGTTAGCCAGCACCGGGCCGGTCAGGCTGTTCCAATGCAGCACCACCGGCGCGCTCGGCGTGAACGACGAGCCCGTGGCGGTGAAGGACATGCCTGGCGCACCACTCCCCGACGACAGGTCGAGCGTGGCCAGGTTGGTGCAGGCATAGGCTGCGGCCGCGGTCACCGCGGCTATGGCTGCCATCGCTGGCAGAAACCTTGTCAGCAGCCTCCGAGACATACGCCTGCCGTTGAGCTGAAGCATTTCGCGCACCTCCGAGGGTGGCGGGGTGGAGGGGTGTGACACCTAGAAACCTCCGCGTGCCGAAAGCACACAGCTGGGTCTCGCCTTCCGCGCGCAGTTCCAGTTGATTCTAACCCGCCACAGGATGTCGATGCAATATATGTCAAACACATCCAGTGAGGTCCCCGTGCGGCGAGCGGTGACTCCGTCCGGAGTATGTTTCCTGAAGCTAGCTCCCTGGGGCACCCAATCCCAGATCCGATGGCTACCGCGACACCCACATGCGAGGCGCACGGCGAGCCCACCCAGATCAGGTGCGCGAAATGCGGCCGGCCGATTTGCCCTCGATGCCTCGTCCGCACCGAGCTCGGGCTCCGGTGTGCGAGCTGCGCCCAGCCGGACCCGGCGACCGCCGGAGTGTTAGCAAGCGCGGGCAGCCGTCGCCGCAAGACGACGGCGATCGCGGGCGCCGCGGCCACGCTGGCCGCCGTCGCAGTAGCCGCCGTGCTGATCGCGACCTCAGGCGGCACCGGCACCGCCGGCGCCGGACAGCGGTCCGTGGGTAGGTGGACGAGCCTGACATCGCTTGCCACCATCCGCGGCACGCCCGACGCGATCACGCTACACGGCGGCGAGGTGCTGGTGGCGGGCGGGGGCGTCGGAGCCGTGCCCACGGCTGCCTCGGAGCTGTACGACCCGAGCACGGGACGATGGTCGGCCACCGGGAGCTTGCACCAGGCTCGCCGGGGAGCAAGGGCGGTGTTACTACACGATGGTCGGGTTCTGATCGCCGGCGGCGTCGCCGGTGGGCGCATCCTCGCGTCTGCCGAGATCTTCGACCCGATCAGCAGGCGCTGGTCGCCAACCGGCTCGATGCACGTCCCCCGTCTCGACTGCAGCCTCAATCTCCTGTCCGACGGGACGGTGCTCGCCGCGGGTGGCGCGAGCACGACGGGCGTGCCCGGCACGGCCGGCGGCCAGGCCGTTCGCATCACGAGCAGCGCCGAGCTCTACAACCCCACGACCGGGACATGGGCAAGGACGGGATCGATGGCCGTCGCGCGCTTCGAGGCGTCAGGCACCTCGCTGCCGGACGGCGCCGTGCTCATCGCCGGCGGCTTCGGAGGCCCTCCCGCGGGCGGCCAGTTTCAACCCCTCGCGAGCACCGAGATCTACGGCTCCACCCCTGGTGCCTTCGCACCCGCGGCGAGGATGTCTGAGGCGCGCGCCGACCAGGACGCGGTCGCGCTCGGCGGCCCCGTGCTCGTGACCGGCGGGCTGGGGGGCGACGGGTCCTCGGCGCTGGCATCCGCCGAGCGCTACTCGCCGACCACGGGCACCTGGTCGGAGGCTGCCCCGATGCGGCAGGCGCGCGACGCCGCGGCCGCGGCCGCACTGCCCGACGGCTACGTCCTCGTGGCCGGGGGCCAGGCCGTCGACGGAGGCACCGAGGAGCCTCTGGCCAGCGCGGAGCTCTACGACCCGTCCCGCAACCGATGGCTGCTCGCGGGCGCGATGGCGTGTCCGCGAAGCGAGCCGGCCATCGCGGCGCTGGCCGGCGGGAGCGCGCTGGTGCTCGCGGGAGACGCCACCTTCCCTGGGCACGCGCCCGTCGCTCAGGGTTGCGTGGACCGCTACGCTCCTCCCACGGCGCCTCGGAGAGCCGGCAACCAATGAGGAATCTCGCGGGAGACGGAAGCGCGGACGGCGGGCTCAGTGGCGATCGTGAGGATCGCGCTCCGGCCCCGAGCGACGGTCCCGGGGAGGGACTGAGGCGATGCTGAGCTTGGGCGGCCGGCGGCGGCGCGCGGAGGAGCGCGAGCCGGCGACGGAGGACGAGCAGGTCCAGCGGGCGCGGCTGCGAAAGCGGGTGCTGATCGCCGCCCTCACCGCGCTG
>NZ_DASZKT010000178.1:0-36210 GCF_035552695.1 Actinospica sp. | reverse complement strand
GCAGCGACCCCACGGCCCGAACGAGGCCCGATGCGAAGCGGAGAGAAGCATCGGGCCGTAGGCAGGGCCGAACGCGAGCCACCGATGACCCACACCGCGGACCAGAAATCGATTTGGCTGGAAGTCGCGCGGGGGTCCAGGGGGCGGAGCCCCCTGGCGTGGAGGTCTGGGGGCCGGGCCCCCAGAACGAACAGCAGCCCTACGTAGCCGGTGGTTGCGTAGCGGAGCGAGCACACCGGCGAGGTAAGCGGAACGCAGCGGAGCGTCAGGGCTGGGGGTCGAGGCCGTGCTCGGGGAAGACGGCGGTGCGGGTGGCGCGGATGGCGCGGTCGACGGCGTCGGCGGGGTCGTAGCCGTCGACCCAGCGGCGGAAGGTGGCGGGGTGGCCGTCGGTCATCCGCTCGGGGGCGGTGCGGTCGGTGCGGGCGCGGACGAACTCGCGCCAGGGGACCGGGGTCGGGGTCTCGGCGGGGATGGGGCGGTGGGCGGCCTCGGCGAGTGCCGACGCCCAGGTGCGCGGGACGACGTCGACGAGGGCGTAGCCTCCGCCGCCGAGCAGCAGCCAGCGGCCGTCGGCGTGCCGGTGGGCGAGGTCGTGCAGGGCGGTGATCGCGGCGCGTTGCCCGTCGACCGACAGTTCGAGGTGTGCGAGGGGGTCGAGGGCGTGGCTGTCGCAGCCGAGTTGGGTGACCAGGATCTCCGGCGTGAACTGCTTGAGCAGCGGCGGGACTACGGCGTCGAAGGCGCGCAGCCAGCCCTCGTCGCCGGTGTAGGGCGGGAGCGCGACGTTCACGCTCATGCCCTCGGCGCCCTTGGCCCCCGTCTCGTCCGGGCGACCGGTGCCGGGGAACAGCGAGGCCGGGGTCTCGTGCAGGCTGATCGTCAGGACTCTGGGATCGTCGTAGAAGGCCGCCTGCACGCCGTCGCCGTGGTGCACGTCCACGTCCACGTAGGCCACGCGTTCGGCGCCGCGGCGCAGCAGGTGCGCGACGGCGATCGCGGCGTCGTTGTAGACGCAGAACCCTGACGCGCGGGCCCGCATCGCGTGGTGCAGGCCGCCCGCCATGTTCGCCGCGTGCTCGGACTCGCCGCGCCAGACGGCTTCGGCGGCGCGCACGCTGGCGCCGGCGATGAGCGCGGCGGCCTCGTGCAGGCCGGGGACGACGGGGTTGTCCGGCGAGTCGAAGCCGTACCGCCGCAGATAGGCCGGGTCCGCCTCGAGCGCCGAGCGGACGACCGCGATGTACGCGGGGTCGTGCACGAGTTCCAGCACCTCGTCGTCGGCCGGGGTGACGCCGACGATCTCGACGTCCGGCGCTTCGAGCACGCCGAGCTCTCGGGCGAGGGCCATCGTCAGCTCCACGCGCACCGGGGCGAGCGGGTGGTCGGGCCCGAGGTCGTAGCTCAGCAGCGTCTCATCCCACGGGATGAGCAGTCTGGGCCTCGTCATGGGGCCACTATCGCACGCAGGCCACCGACCGGGCACGGGTCATTCCACCGGAGCACGACGCAACCTCCTCAAATGCGGATTCTGGCTCTCCGCGGGCGCGAGCAGCGTGACGACCTCGCCGCGCCGCACGACCGACTCGTCGAACTCGACGTCCAGCCGGAACGACGAGATCTCGGGGCACGCGTCGATCAGCGCGGCGACCCGGCGGAACAGGTCGGCGAGGACGGGCGCGGGCTCCCCGGCGACGCGGGCCGCGACACTCTCGGCGGTGCCGGTGTCGACCGGCGCGAGCATCGTCACGGGCTGGCGCCAGAGGTCGGACAGGCCGAAGAGCACCGGCCCGAAGACCCTGTCCTGCCACGCGGTCACGCTCGCCTCGCGCGCCTGCGGCCCGAGTCGCGCGGAGCGCGCGGGATCGACGCCGAGCGCGCCGAGCAGCGCGTCGCTCTCCGACGGGAGCAGTTCGCGGCCTTCGCCGTCGTGCTTCAGGCCGGCCTCGACGACGTCGCGAAGGGCCGCGAGGTCGATGCCCGCGGGATACTCGATGCGCGTCGACAGCACCTTCACGCGCGCGGCGCGCCGTGCCGCGGTCAGGGCGTCGGCTGCCGCGGCGGCGTCGTTGTAGCAGGGCAGCACGTGCTCGTGCCGGGCTCCGCAGTGGCGCACGGCCACCGATTCGGGCTGTTCGGCGAGAACCGCGAGGACCGGGATGCCGGCGGGGACGGTGTCCATGACGACGTCGAGGTTGGTCAGCTCCGGGGTGGCCGGAGCGAGGGCGAGCAGGACCGATTCGGGCAGGTCGGAGTCGTCGTCGCCGTGCTCGAACGCGTGCGCGAGGTGCTCCGCGAGCTTGCCGGCGTCGGCGGACGGGGTGGCGTCGACGGCGTCGGTGACTTCGAACCCCGCCTTGATGCAAGCCTGGACCGCCAGGCTGACCATCCCGTGCGTGTTTCCGATCACGGCCACGCGTCGGCCGCGCGGCAGCGGCTGGTGCGCGGCCAGGGCAGCGGCGTCCACCAGCGCGCCGAGTGAGGGTACTGCGATGATGCCGGCCTGCGCGTAGAGCGCCGTGCGCGCCTGGCTCGGGGACTGTTCCGGATCGACGGCGAGCAGCGGGATGAGGCGGGAGAGCCGGCGTGCGGTGTGCGCGAACTTACGCGGGTTGCCGAAGGACTCGACGTGCAGCAGACCCAGCTTCGTGTCAGAGTCCTGTTCCCAGTGCAGCAGCAGGTCGTTCGCGCTGACGTCGTACTTCTCGCCGACCGCCGCGAAGCTGCTGACGCCGATGCCGAGCCGTTCGAGATGGCTGAGCAGTGCCAGCCCGACGCCGCCGGACTGCACGGCCACGCCGGCCGGCCCCGGATCCGGCGCGGTGGCGGACAGCAGGGCACTGAATCCCTCGGCCCCGTGCGGCGCGGCGACGCCGAGGCTGCCCGGCCCGACGAGGCGTATCCCGTTGTCGCGGCAGGCCGCCAGCAGCGCGAGTCCCTGCTCCCGGTCGAAGCCGGTCGCGGTCACGATCAGGGCTCTGACGCCGCGTTCCGCGCAGCGGCGGGCGGCGGCCACGGCCCGATCCGGCGGCGAGGTCACGATGGCGAGCTCGGGCCGGGCGTCATCCGGCAGGTCGGCGCCCTCGACGCCGCCGTGGTACACGGGCCCGGAGAAGGCGGCGAGTTCGTCCATCAGGCGACGGGTGGCGGGATGCGCGACGTCGCCGACGACCGCGATCGAGCCCGGCGCGAGCAGGCTGCGCAGGCTCGCCTCGTCGGCCAGGCCCTCGCGCTTCGCCGCGGACTCCATCAGCGTGGCACGCGCGACCGAGTCGAGTTCGAGGTCGATCGTCAGAGTGCAGACACCGTCGGACCAGTTGCGCCGCACCGGCACGCCGAGCGCGATGAACACGCCGAGCATGTCGCGGTTGTCGCCCTGGGTGATGGCGTGCAGTAGCCGGATCCTGGCTCGCTCGGCCGCGATCATCAGGTGCTCGGCGAGCAGCGTGGCGACGCCCTTGCCCTGCAGTCCGTCGGAGACCGCGAAGGCCATCTCGGCCTCGTCGGTCCGGTCATCGGCCGCGCGATACCAGTCGGCGAGGCCGACGATCTCGCCGTCGAGCACGGCGAGCAGCCCGCCGTGCGTCGGCGGCCCGTGCTCGGGCTGCGGCGCGCAGACGAGGTCGGCGAGAATCACGCCGGGATCGCGCGGCGAGCCGAAGAAGCGGCGGTAGACGCTGTCCGGACCGAGGGTCGCGGCGAAATCATGCACTGCCTGCCAGTCGGCCGGGGTCGCCGAGCGCAGCCGGACGGCGCGCCCGTCGGTCAGCAACGCGTACGCGTCCGCCCGGTCGATCGTCGTCACGTTTCCCAGTATTACATCACGGTCGGTGATCAAGTCAGTACGGTATGCGCCGCAAGCGTGCGGCCCGGCCGAATCCGGCCGGGCCGCGGCTCTCAAACGCGCGTCACTGCGCGCGCATGCCGGACCCCGCGCCGGCCTTGTGCTTGGTCGCGTGCTTCATGTTCGGGCCCTGTGACGTGAGGTCGTTGAGCGTGGCGCCGGCCGCGTTCTTCCGGATGGACTCGATGCCGCCGAGGCAGGCCGCCATCGACTCGTAGGACTCGCCGACCGCGATGATCTGGCCGTTGCCCGCCTTGAGGCGGAAGCGGTGCTTGCCGCGCGCGTCCAGGTAGACCTCGAACTTACCCGCCATGTTCTCAACCCTTTCCTTGGTCCCCCGCTGCTTCCCCGCTCATCTCGGCGGGCCCGAGGCGCCGCCGAATCCACGCTCCGCGTCGGCGGGCCTCCGCGCACGCTCGCAGGGCCGAAAGAGTGACGACGGTGTGACGTCGATCACGGCGGGACGGTCCGGGTCCACGCCGAGGGCCCGGGCCGCGGCGACGGCCAACTGCTGGCCGCGCACGGTGGCCAGGACGCACTCGGCGCCGGAACCCGCCAGGCCGGGAAGCGGCAGGTCGGCGCTGCCGATCGCGAGGACGTGCGCGCCGCGGGCGCGCAGCCTGGCCCGCAGCGAGCGGACGGCCGCGTGGCCGGGCCCGGCGAGCAGCACGACGGCGGTCTCGGCGTCGAAGCCGCCGAGCGGTCCGGAGCGGAATTCCTCCACCGAGAAACCCTCGACCAGCAGGTCCGCGGTCTCGCGGAGCATCCGCGCCGTCTCCAGCGCGGCCGGGTGATGGTGGCCGTGGCCGACGACGGCGATGCGGCGTGCGGGGACGAGGCGGGCGGCCGCGGCGTCGGCGGAGGCCTGGTCGGCGAGGAGATCGCCGACGGCTCGGGCCACCGAGAGCGCGCGGGCGGAATCCGCGATCGACGGCAGAGTCCCCTGCGCCGTGGGCAGGCCGTCGACCAGGGCGAGGACGGCGAGCATCATGCCGGTCACGGACTTCGTGGGTGCGGCGGAGAGTTCCAGACCGGCGGCGAGGTCCACCGTCACCGTCGCGAGTCGGGCCAGCGGCGAGCGCGCGTCGTTCGTCACGGTCACCACGGCCGAACCGGCGTCGGCGGCACGCCGGGAGAGCTCGAGCACGCGCTCGTCCTCCCCGGACGGGGACAGCGCGATGACCAGGCGTTCGCGCGGATCCGGCACCGAATCGGCGTCCGTGTGCGGAGGCAGCGCCCGCGGTCCGCAGCGCGCGACGACCGCGTGCCGGCCGAGGATCGCGACCGGCTGGGTGCGCGCGGGAGCGAGGAAGACCACGTCCCGGAAGCCGCCGTGCTCGGCGGCCAGCGCGCCGACCTGGTGGGCGAAGTGCTCGACGTGCCGGGACAGCCGCGCGAGCACGTCCGGCTGCTCGTGCATCTCCCCGCGCACGTGTCGGCAGGCGAGTATGCGACGGGTCTCCGCGGCGGACGTGGCGATCGATGGTGTCGCTGGCATGGTCCCGTTCCCCTTCCGCTGCGTCGGACGGCGCCGTGTTGCGGCACGCTGGGGTGGCATGCCCCAGCCGCCGAACTGATGACCATGCAGGGGGCCGATCGGTTGTTCCCACCGCCGCCAAGTGGGTGACAGCCCGGGCCGATCGAGGGGATGCGCGGGCTCGCGAAGCGGGCCATCATCGAGATGTCCGAGCCCATCGATCCGCCATGAAGGACGTACCGTGCAGCTGACCAAGCAGGGCCACTCGTGCATCCGCCTGGACAAGGGCGGCCCCGTGCTCGTCATCGACCCCGGCGGCTACACCGAGCCCGGGGCGGTCCAGGGCGCGGCGGCCGTGCTGATCACGCACGAGCACCCGGACCACTTCAACGAGGGCCACGTGCGGGCCGCGCTGGACGCCGACCCGGCCGTCGAGGTCTGGACGCTCGCCTCCGTCGCCACGCTACTGTCCGCCGCGTACCCCGGACGGGTGCACACGGTCGGCCACGGCGACATGTTCAGCGCGGCGGGCTTCGACATCCAGGTGCACGGCGAGCTGCACGCCGTCATCCATCCGGACATCCCCCGTGTCACGAATGTCGGCTATCTGGTGGACGGCACGGTCTTCCACCCGGGTGACGCGCTGACCGTGCCGGACCGGCCCGTCGAGACCCTGCTGCTGCCGATCAACGCGCCGTGGTGCAAGGTCGGGGAGACCGCCGACTACGTCCGCGAGGTGCGGCCCGAGCACGTCGTCGACGTCCACGACGGGCTGCTCTCGGAGATCGGCGTGGACCTCTACGGCCGGGTGCTCGGCGCGCTCACCGACACTGACCGACGGCATCTCGTGTCAGGCGAGGCTCAGCAACTGTGACCTCGGGGTGCCCGACCTCGGGGAACATCGCCTCGGCACGCTCCTCGAGCCGGGCCATGTGCCTGCGCAGCACGAGCGCGCCGACGACCGTGAGCACGGTCGTGACCCCGAGGCCGACGAGCGTGACCAGCGAGCCGAGGGACGCCGCCGCGCTGCCGAGCGCGTACGCCGCCGCGGCGTAGCCCGCCGCCCACACCACTCCCCCGGCCGCGTTCGCCGCGGCGAAGCGGACCAGCGGCATCCGGTTGAGCCCGGCCAGGAACGCCGAGTACGTGCGCAGGACGCTGATGAACCGGCCGAAGAACACGACCGACCCGCCGTGCCGCGCGAACAGGTACCTGCCGACCTTCAGCTTGCGCCGGTCGAGCCGGACGATGTGTCCGTAGCGGGCGACGAGCGCTCCCCCGCCGCGCCGCCCGAGCCAGTAGCCCCCGTTGTCGCCGATGATCGCGGCCGCCGACGCGACGGCCGCGATCGCGACGATGTCCAGGTGGCGCGTCGATCCCGCGTAGACGGACGCCGCGATCAGCGCGGTCTCCCCCGGCAGCGGTATCCCGAGGCTCTCCAGCGCGATCAGGGCGAACACCGCGAAGTAGCCGTACGTCGCGATCAGATGTGTGATCAGTCCGCTGGTCATCCCTCGCCCCTCACCCCTCGTCGGCGCCACCGTCCCTCTCGAAGGTACGGACGATCGCGCCCCCGGTCGTCCGCCGCGAGGGCCGTTCCCGTGTCACCGGTGAGACGGACTGCGGCGCGCCGCATACGCCGCGAGGTCTAGGGGCTCGGATGCCGCCTATTCGGACGAGACGTACTGCGCGAGGTGCTCGGCGGTGAGGGTCGAGCTCTTGGCGACGAGGTCGGCCGGGGTGCCCTCGAAGACGATTCGGCCGCCGTCGTGGCCGGCGCCGGGACCGAGGTCGATGATCCAGTCGGCGTGCGCCATGACCGCCTGGTGGTGCTCGATGACGATGACCGACTTGCCGGAGTCGACGATGCGGTCGAGCAGGCCGAGCAGTTGTTCGACGTCGGCGAGGTGCAGTCCGGTCGTGGGCTCGTCGAGGATGTAGATGCCGCCCTTGTCGGCCATATGGGTGGCCAGCTTGAGCCGCTGCAGCTCGCCGCCGGAGAGCGTGGTGAGCGGCTGGCCCAGCGTCAGGTAGCCGAGGCCGACGTCGGCGAGCCGGTTGAGGATGGCGTGCGCGGCCGGGGTGCGGGCCTCGCCCTCGCCGAAGAACTCCAGGGCCTCGGTCACCGGCATCGTGAGCACTTCGCTGATGTCGCGGCCGCCGAGCTTGTATTCGAGTACGGACGCGTCGAACCGCTTGCCGTCGCACTCGTCGCAGACGGTGGCGACGCTCGCCATCACCGCGAGGTCGGTGTAGATGACTCCGGCGCCGTTGCAGACCGGGCACGCGCCCTCGGAGTTCGCGCTGAACAGCGCCGGTTTCACGCCGTTGACCTTGCCGAACGTCTTGCGGATCGGGTCGAGCACGCCGCTGTACGTCGCGGGGTTGCTACGTCGCGAGCCGCGGATCGCGCGCTGGTCGATCGACACCGCGCCCGCGTCGGCCGGGATCGAGCCGTGCACGAGCGAGCTCTTGCCGGAACCGGCGACCCCGGTGATGACGGTGAGGACCCCTAGGGGGATGTCCACGTCGACGTTCCGCAGGTTGTTCGCCGCGGCGCCGCGGATCTCGAGCGCGCCGTCCGGCCGGCGCACCTTCTCCTTGAGCGCGGCGCGGTCGTCGAAGTGGCGGCCGGTGATCGTGCCGCTGGATCGCAGCCCCTTGACGGTGCCCTCGAAGCAGACCGTGCCGCCCGCCGTGCCCGCGCCGGGGCCGAGGTCGACGACGTGGTCCGCGATGACGATCGTCTCCGGCTTGTGCTCCACGACGAGCACCGTGTTGCCCTTGTCGCGCAGCCGCAGCAGCAGGCTGTTCATGCGCTGGATGTCGTGCGGGTGCAGGCCGACCGTGGGTTCGTCGAACACGTACGTCACGTCGGTGAGCGCCGAGCCGAGCTGGCGGATCATCTTGACCCGCTGCGCCTCGCCGCCGGAGAGCGTGCCCGAGGGCCGGTTGAGCGAGAGGTATCCGAGGCCGATCTCGTCGAAGGACTCGAGCGTCTCCCGCAGCGACGCGAGCAGCGGCGCGACCGTGGGCTCCTTGAGCTTGCCGACCCATTCGGCCAGGTCGCTGATCTGCATCGCGCACGCGTCGGCGATGCTGATCCCCTTGATCTTCGACGATCTGGCCGCCTCGCAGAGCCGGGTGCCGTCGCAATCCGGGCAGGTCTGGAAGGTGACGGCGCGGTCGACGAACGCCCGGACATGCGGCTGCATCGCCTCGCGGTCCTTGGACAGGATCGACTTCTGCAGCTTGGGGATCAGGCCCTCGAACATGACGTTGACGCCCTGGACCTTGACCCGCCGCGCCTCGCCGTGCAGGAACTCCTGCATCTCCTTCTTCGTGAACTTGCTGATCGGCTTGTCTCGCGGGAGCAGGCCGGATTCGGAGTACATGCGGGAGTTGAAGATGTTGTCCGCGCCCCAGTTGGGGATCGTGAACGGGGCCTCGGCCAGCGTCTTCGAGTCGTCGAACAGCTGAGTGAGGTCGAGGTCGGTGACGTTGCCCCGGCCCTCGCAGCGCGTACACATGCCGCCGGTCCGGCTGAACGTCGCCTTCACGGCCTTGGTCCCGGCGCCGCGTTCGACCGTGATCGCGCCGCTCGCCTTGACCGACGCGACGTTGAAGGAGAACGCGTTGGGTGAACCGATGTGCGGCTTGCCGAGCCGGCTGAACAGGATGCGCAGCATCGCGTTGGCGTCGGTCGCGGTGCCGACCGTGGATCGCGGGTCGGCACCCAACCGCTTCTGGTCGACGACGATCGCGGTGGTGAGCCCTTCGAGGACGTCCACCTCGGGGCGGGCCAGCGTCGGCATGAAACCCTGCACGAAGGTGCTGTAGGTCTCGTTGATCAGCCGCTGCGACTCCGCGGCGATCGTGTCGAACACCAGCGAGCTCTTGCCCGAGCCGGAGACGCCGGTGAAGACCGTCAGCTTGCGCTTCGGGATCTCGACACTGACGTCCTTGAGATTGTTCTCGCGCGCGCCGTGCACGCGGATCGCGTCGACCATAATCTGTTCAGCCCACCTGCTGGATTCGGATCGTGTTGCCCGCCGGATCGCGGAAGGCGCAGTCGCGTACCCCGTACGGCTGATCGACGGGCTCCTGGATCACCTCGACGTCACTCGCCTGGATGCGTTCGAAGGTGCCGTCCACGTCCTTGGAGGCCAGCAGCAGGGTCGCGTACGTGCCCTTCGCCATCATCTCGTTGATCGTGCGGCGCTCGTCCTGGGTGATTCCGGGGTCGGCAGCCGGCGGGGCGAGCACGATCGACGTGGCCGGCTGGTCGGGCGGGCCGACGGTGAGCCAGCACATGTCGCCGTACCGCACGTCCTTGCGAACCTCGAAGCCGAGCGTGTCGCGGTAGAAGGCCAGGGAGGCGTCCGGATCGGTGTGCGGAAGGAAACTCGCATTGATAGTCAGGTCGATGTCCATGTCTTCGATGCTAGGTGGGCGGCGGTGGGCTCGCTTCTCGATTCCTGATCGGTCTGGTGACCTGCTTCGCGGTGCACGAGGGGATGCCGTCCGCCTCGTGCGCGGCCTGCCGCTGGTAGGCGCTCGGCGGCATGCCGACCAACTCGGCGAAGCGGGTGCTGAAGGTGCCCAGTGACGAGCAGCCGACGGCGAAGCAGACCTCGGTGACGCTCATGTCGCCGCGCCGCAGCAGCGCCATCGCACGCTCGATGCGGCGCGTCATCAGATACGCGTACGGCGACTCCCCGTACGCGGCCTTGAACTCGCGGCTCAGGTGCCCGGCGGACATGTGCGCCCCGCGGGCGAGCGCCTCGACGTCCAGCGGCTGCGCGTGCTCCCGGTCGATCCTGTCCTTGACCCGGCGCAGCACGGCGAGGTCGCGCAGGCGCTGCTCCTCGGTCGGCTTACTGGTCACGAGCAGAATCGTACGTGACCAGCAGCCGGGCGGAGGCGGTCAGCGGTCGTAAGCCAGCCTGGCCGCGCGAGGCACCGGGCCGAACTCGCCGGCGTGGAAATCCTGGAACGCCTGGCGGATCTCCCGCTTGTCGTTCATGACGAAGGGACCGCCGAAGGCGACCGGTTCGCGCAGCGGCGTGCCGCTGTAGACCATGATCCGCGACGGCCGGTCGCCGTCCCGGGCGGCGAGTCGCAGCGACGTTCCGCCCTGCGCGGTGGACGGGTCGGACCAGCCGATCTGCCCGGCCTCCAGTCGACGGCCGCCGATGAGCGCGCTGCCGGTGAGCACGTGCGCGAACAGTCGATGCTCGGCGGGCACGGACAGGTCGTACGACGCGAGCGGGTCGAGGGTGACGACGACGCCTTGGACCGAGTGGTGCGTGTCCGCGCCGCCGGTGACGCCGTCGACGGTCCCCGCGTGCACGTCGACCGCGACGCCGGGCGTCTGGAAGCGGGGCATGCTTTCGCGCGTGACGTCCTGGTAGCGCGAGGGGGTCAGCTTCTTGGCGGCGGGCAGGTTGAGCCACAGTTGCAGCACGTGCACGTTCTCGTCGCGGTAGGCCAGTTCGCGGTGGATGATGCCGTGCCCGGCGGTCATCCACTGCACCTCGCCCGGCTCCAGCGCGCCGGCGTGGCCAAGGTTGTCGCCGTGCTCCAGGACGCCGTCGATGACCAGCGTGACGGTCTCCAGGCCTCGGTGCGGATGCCACTCGAAGCCCGGCGTGGAGAACCAGTCCTCGGCCATGAGCAGGAACGGGTCCGTCAGCGCGGGGTCGTTCGGCATGAACACCAGTGCCTTGTCGTCGACCTGCTCGTCCGGTCCGAGACGGGTCCGGTCGCCCACGCGGGTCAGGGTGCGCTCGACGGTCAACTGGCGCATGGCTGCCTCCTCGGCAAAGTAGATGATCCGTCATCCAACTTAGATGATACCTCATGTATTCCGCTAGGCTCGGTCGTATGACGGACTGGCTGACGGACGACGAGCAGCGGGCCTGGCGCGGGCTGCTGCACATGACCGCGCAGCTCAACGCGCGGCTCGCGCGGCAACTGCAGGACGAGCACGAGATCTCGATCGCGGACTACGACATCCTCGTGCGTCTCTACGAGGCGCCCGAGCACGGTCTGCGCGCCCGCGACCTTGAGGCCAGCCTCCTCTGGGAGCAGAGCCGCCTATCGCATCAGCTGTCGCGGATGCAGCGGCGCGGCCTGGTCGAGCGGGGCGACTGCCCGAGCGACCGGCGCGGCGCCACCTTCGCCATCACCGACGTCGGCCGCGCCGCGATCGAGCACGCCGCGCCCGGTCACGTCGCGGCCGTGCGCCGGCTCTTCTTCGATCACCTCACGCCGGACGACGTCGCCCGACTGGACGAACTGACCGGACGGATTATCAGCCGTCTGAGTTAATGGTGGTGGTCGTGGCCGGAGTGGTCGTGGTCAGAGCGCTCATCGCCCGAGTGCTCGTGCTCGTTCCCGGCGGGCTCTGGGTTGCCGCCCATCATTTTGAGCATCATCACGCCGCCGGTGCGCAGGAAGCGGATCACCAGGATGGTGGCGAGCAGCAGGAACGCGATGTTCAGGAACGTGGTGTAGTTCCAGCTCACGCCCTGGTCGGGGATCTTGGCGGTGGTTTGTGAGGGGATCAGGCCGAGGCCGCCGAAGGTGAGTTCGATCGCGTAGCCGGCGATGACCATCGCGGTGTAGAAGGTGGCGGCGAGGAACGCGGCCATGCGTAGGCCGTAGTACTTGCGGTAGATCGAGAGGATCGGGGCGATCAGCAGGTCGGCGAAGATGAACGCGACCACGCCGCCGAAGCTGATTCCGCCTTTCCACAGCACGACCGCGAGTGGCACGTTGCCGATCGAGCAGACGAAGGAGACCACGGCGACCAGCGGGCCGATCAGCGGGCCCCAGAGTTTCGCGGCCAACGGGTGGCCGGTGATGAAAAAGCCGCGCCAGAACGAGTCGGGCACCCACGCGGCGATCGCGCCGGCGATCAGCAGCCCGAGGACCAGGTCGCGCAGGATCGCGGCCCATTCCATCGCGAACACGTGCGCGACCGAGGTGAAGCCCTTGCGCGAGAGCAGCCGGCGCCGGAACGAACCGGCCATGTCCACGGACATGTCCATCGCCGCGTGGCCCTCCATCGAACCGGCCACCCCACGCTCGGCCTGCGCCCGCGCCCGGTCCAGCAGCCGCTGGCGTAGGAAGAGCCGGAACAGCAGCGCGAGCACCACGATCATGAGCGGGCCGCCGACGAACTCGGCGAGCGTGAACTGCCAGCCCATCAACAACGCCAGGATCACCCCGAGCTCGACCACGAGGTTCGTCGACGCGATCTCGAACGCCATCGCCGCCGTGAAATCAGCACCCTTACGAAACAGCGAACGCGCCAACGCCACCGCCGCATACGAGCACGACGACGAGGCCGCACCGAGCAGCGACGCGACGGCCAGCGTCCGCGGCCGATCGTCACCCAACACCCGCACCACCGTCGACTTACGCACCACCGCCTGCACCACCGCCGACAACGTGAACCCCAGGATCAAAGCCCAAGTAATCTCCCAGGTCATCGACCCGGTGATGGCCAGTGCGTGCACGATCGCATGCATCGGCGACCTTCCTTCTCGACGTCTATCCGGCAGTTCTCTGGCCTTGCCGGCAACCCTATACCCCATAGGGGTATTCCCGTGCGAGCGAAATGCCGCCCGCTGATAGCGTTCGAATGTGACAGAGCCTCCTGGCGGCCCACGGGCGGACGCGCCGCTGATCTTCGTCGACGTGGACGGCACGCTGCTGCCGTTCGGCTCGGCGAGCGACTATCCCGACTTCGCGAAGATGGACCGGCGGCACGGCCCGCGACTGCTCGCGCTCGGCGGCGAGCTGTGGTGGGCGACCGCGTGGATGGGCGAGGCCAACGACGTGATCGGCCCGCTGCTCGGCCTGCCCGAACTGCCCGTCGTCGACCTGCCCGCCTGGGAGGATGAGGACGGGTTCGTCGACGATGCCCTGTGCTGGAAGACGAAGCGCCTGGTCGCGCATGCCGCCGGGCGGCCGTTCGTCTGGCTGGACGACGAGCCCACCGCGGCCGACGAGGAGTACGTCGCCGCCCATCACCCGGCGCCGGCGCTGCTCTATCGCACCGATCCCGAGGTGGGACTCACCGGTGCCGACTTGGACGCCGTCGCCGACTGGCTGCGTGCCCACGAGCTGGGATCCCAGCGATAAGCAATGCGTCGATTCCTGCGGCAGTGCCTCATCGCGGCGCTCGTGTGCGTCCTCGCCTTCACGGGCTTCAGCTTCACCTACAACCTGGCCACCCAGGGCGCGGTGCCGGATCCGCCCGGGCTGACGTACGTGCAGACGGGCGATATCTCGACGCGTTACCGCGAATGGGGTACGTCCGGCACGCCCGTATTACTGCTGCACGGGTTCATCGAGTCGGCCGACACGTGGACGCCGACGGCTCAGGTCCTCGCGCGCGATCACCGCGTCTACGCGATCGACCTCGACGGCTACGGGTACACGCAGCGAGTCGCGCCGTACGACACAGCGCATCTGACGCAGCAGGTGCTCGACTTCATCAGTGCTCTGCATCTACAGCGGCCGATCATCGTCGGGCATTCGAGCGGCGCGGGCGTCGCGGCGGCCGTCGCGCTCGCGGCACCGAACGAGGTGAGCGGCGTGATGTTCCTGGACGGCGACGGCCTGCCGCTCAACGGCACGGCGAACGGCGGACGCGACACGAGCGGCCGGAGCCTCTGGTTCCCGCAGCCGTACCGCACGACCCTGCTACGTCTCGTGCTGCGCTCCGACGACGCGATCCGCGCCATCTACTCGGCGGTCTGCGGCCCGCGCTGCCCCGCGCTCACCGAGGCGGGCGTCGACCAGTGGCGTCGTCCGTTCCAGGTCGCGGGCGCGGAGGCGGCCGCTCTCCCCGTGCTGGAGGCCGGAATCCCCTCCCTCCCGGTCGCCGGCCTGCAGCGCCTCGCCGGCCTGCCGATGCCCAAATCAGTGGTCTACGGCGCCGACGATCCCGAGTACGCGCCGAGCTCGGCCGCGCAGACGGCCGCCCGGATAGGCGCCCCCGCGCCCACGCTCATCCCCGACGCCCGGCACCTCACCCTGGTCAGCGACCCGGCCACCGTCGCCGCGGATGTGGAGCAACTGGCCGCCCGGGCGGCGTCGCGGAACTGACCGCGGAATCGACCGCGGAACCGACTCCGGAGCGACCGCGGAACTGACAATTCGTTAACACCGAGGCAATCGGCCGCCGACCGCGGGCCGACGTCCTCGCGGGGCCGCGGCCTGCCCCGGATCGGCAGCAGCAATTTCTTGCAGATCTTCTTGCACAATTTTCGAAATTTGCTTGCTGATATTGCGGACATGTATCGGAAGTTCTACGCTCCCCCGCAGCACACTCACCCACCCTCGACGCGTGCACCTTCTCCTCGAAAGGTCCAGGACACCGATGTCCAGACGACTTCCGTCCCCCGGTGGCCCGTCCGCCCCACACCGCCGCACGCGGCTGACCGCGATCGCCGTGGCCGCGGCCACCGCCCTGTTCACCCTCCCCGGCGTGATCTTCGCCTCCTCGGCCACCGCCGCCGCGGGCACCCCGCCGTACTGGGCCCAGTCGCCGTTCAACGTTCCCAGCGGAACGGGCGCGAGCCTGCCGTTCACCGAATACGAGGCCGAGAACGGGAGCACCAACGGCTCGATCATCGGCCCCTCCTTCACCCAGGGAGGGCTCGCCACCGAAGCCTCGGGCCGCGAGGCCGTGCAGCTGGCCTCGCAGGGCCAGTACGTGCAGTTCACGCTGACCGCCGCGGCGAACGCCGTCGACCTGCACTACGCCGTGCCGCAGGGCTCCTCCGGCACGCTGTCCGTGTACGTGAACGGAACCAAGCTCAGCCAGCAGCTCTCGCTGACCTCCGCGTACAGCTACATCTCGACCGGCGGCATCACCGGCAGCATGACGCACAAGCTGTACGACGACACCCGGATGATGCTCGGCCAGACGTACGCGCAGGGCACCACGATCAAGTTCCAGGTCGACTCGGGCAACTCGGCCACGCCGTACACCCTGGACGTCGCCGACTTCTACAACGCCCCGGCCGCGCTCACCCAGCCCGCGAACACCGTCTCGGTGGCCACCTACGGCGCGGACCCGACCGGCGCGACCGACGCGACGAGCGCGTTCAACAGCGCGATATCCGCGGCCAACTCGGCCGGCGAGGCGGTGTGGATCCCGTCCGGCACCTACCTCGTCGGCTCGCACGTGAACATGACCAGCGGCACGCTCGAGGGCGCCGGCAACTGGTACACGCAGATCAAGACGAACGAGCTGATCGACAACACCTCGGCGGTCTCCGGTGCGGTCAACCTCAGCAACTTCGCGATCCTCGGCTCCACGGTCGGTCGGCACGACGACAGCACGGCCAACGCGATCGACGGCTCGCTCGGCAGCGGCTGGACGGTCAACGGCCTGTGGATCCAGGACACGAACGTCGGATTCTGGCTGCAGTACGGCAACAGCAACTGCACCGTGGAGAACACCGTCATCGAGTCCACCGACGCGGACGGCCTGAACTTCAACGGCAACGCGTCGAACTGCACGGTGAAGAACAACTTCATCCGCAACTCCGGTGACGACGGCCTGGCGATCTGGTCGTATCCGACCGCTGACACCGGCATCACCTTCAGCAACAACACGATCGTCCAGCCCACGCTGGCCAACGGCATCGCCGACTACGGCGGCTCGAACAACACCATCTCGAACAACGTCGTCGCCGACACCGAACCGCTCGGCAGCGGCATCGACATCTCCAACGAGGCGTTCCTGCAGCCGTTCACCCCGCTGTCCGGGACGATCACCGTATCCGGCAACTACCTGATACGCGCCGGCGCGTACAACCCGAACTGGAGCCACCCGATGGGTGCGGTCCAGTTCGACGCGTACAACACCGACTTCTCCAATGTGACCGTCAACTACAGCGGTGGCGCGATCCTCGACAGCCCGTATGAGGCCTTCGAAATCGTCGGCGGCGACGGCACCGGTCACGTGGTCAACGGCCTGAACATCAGCAACGTGAACGTGCAGAACACCGGCACGACCGTGTTCCAGGCGGAGACCGGCGGAGCGGCGAGCGTGAGCGGCGTGACCGCGAGCGGCATCGGCATCGCGGGCGCGTACAACTACAGCTACCCGGGCAACGTCTCCGGCGCCTACACGTTCAACCTCGGCAGCGGAAACTCCGGCTGGTCCACCACGCCGGTGCTCACCGCGTACCCCAACCCGGTGCAGGCCGGTTCGCTCACGGCGTCGACGACGAGCTTGTCCTTCGGCGATCTGGCCTCGGGCAGCAAGAGCTCGGCGCAGTCGGTCACGATCAACAACCCGGGCACGAGCGCCGCCTCGGTCTCCTCGATCAGCGTCACCGGGCCGTACACGGAGACCAACACCTGCGGTAGCTCCATCGCCGCGGGCGGCTCCTGCACGGCCTCGGTCACCTTCGCGCCGACCAGCGGCGGATCGCTGCCCGGCACCCTGTCGGTGGCGACCAGCGCGCCCGGCAGCCCCCTGACGGTCGCCCTCTCCGGCACCGGCGTCACCTCGACCACCAACCTCGCGCTGAACGCGCCGATCACCGCCAGCAGCATCGCCTCGGGCTTCCCCGCCTCGAACGCGGACGACGGCAACACGAGCAGCTACTGGGAGTCCACCGACGGCGCGGCCTACCCGCAGACGCTGACGGCCGACCTCGGCACCTCGCAGTCGATCGGCTCGATCACGCTCGACCTGCCGCCGTCCTCGGCGTGGAGTACGCGTACTGAGACGCTCTCGGTGCTCGGCAGCACCGACGGCAGCTCGTACTCCACGATCGCGGGCTCGGCCGGGCACACCTTCGACCCGTCCACCGGCAACACCGCGACGATCAGCCTGCCGACCGGGACCAGCGCCCGCTACGTGCGGCTGAGCTTCACCGCGAACACCGGCTGGAGCGCGGCGCAGCTGTCCGAGCTCCAGATCTTCCCCGGCGGCGGCGGATCGACGAACGGCAGCGCGCTGACGGCCTCGCCGGCGAGCCTGTCGTTCGGCAACGAGAACGTCGGCTCGACCAGCGCGGCGCAGTCCGTGACGGTCGACAACCCGGGTTCGACGGCGGCCTCGGTCTCCTCGGTCGGCGTCACCGGCGCGTTCTCGCAGACCAACACCTGCGGCAGTTCGATCGCGGCGGGCGGCTCGTGCACGGTCAGCGTGAAGTTCGCGCCGACCGCGTCCGGCGCGGCCTCAGGGACCCTGACGGTGGGCAGCAACGCGCCGAGCAGCCCGCTGAGCGTCTCGCTCTCGGGCTCCGGCGTCGGCACCACCAACAGCAACCTGGCGCTCAACCGGCCGGTCACCGCGAGCGGATCCACGCAGTCCTACGTCCCGGCGAACGCCGTCGACGGCAACACCAGCAGCTACTGGGAGAGCACCGACAACGCCTTCCCGCAGTGGCTCCAGGTGGACCTCGGCTCGGCGACCAGCGTCAGCAAGATCACGCTGGACCTCCCGCCGTCCTCGTCCTGGGGCACGCGCACCCAGACCATCCAGATCCAGGGCAGCACCGACGGCACCAACTACACCAACCTGGTCGGGTCGCAGGGCTACACCTTCAACCCGTCCACCGGGAACACCGTGACCGTCACCTTCACCAGCGCCTCGGTGCGCTACGTGAAGCTGACCTTCACGGCGAACACCGGCTGGCCGGCCGGACAGCTCTCCGAACTGCAGGCTTACAGCAGCTAGCGGGAGCTTGAGGTCAGCACTACGCGGTAACGCGTGGGGCCGGTGGTCTTCGGACCGCCGGCCCCACCTCTTTCGGCGCGTTCCACCATCCGTCCGGGTGAAATGCGGCGATCGTCCGAGCGAAAGCCGGCGATTCGTAGTTGAAGATTCAATCGACACGCGCTAGGCTCCGCCATGTAGTTGAAACTTGAACAACATTCTGAACGACCGAGCCCGCTCGCCCGCCTGTCCCACCCGAGGAGCCGACCATGAGCCTTTTCAACCGCAAGAACGAGTCAGAGTCCGCCGTCGCCGTCGCGGACGGCAAGCTCGACCGGGACCTGTCGCACCTCACCGGCGACTACACCATCGACCCCGCGCACAGCCGGATCGGCTTCAGCGTCCGGCACGCGATGGTCACGAACGTGCGCGGTGAGTTCAGCGAATACGAGGGCAAGCTGCACCTGGACGGCGCGGACCCGGCCAAGTCCTCGGCCGAACTGGTCATCAAGGTCGCGAGCGTCGACACCAAGCAGGCGCAGCGCGACGAGCACCTGCGCACCGGCGACTTCTTCGCCGCCGAGACCTACCCGGAGATCACCTTCCGGTCCACCTCCGCCGAGGAGGTCGGCGACGACACCTACCGGCTGCACGGCGACCTGACGATCAAGGACGTGACCCGCTCGGTCACCCTCGACCTCGAGTTCGTCGGCGCCTCGACCGACCCCTACGGCGCCAACCGGGCCGGCTTCGAGGGCGGCACCACCGTCGACCGCACCGACTGGGGCCTGACGTACAACGCGGCGCTGGAGACCGGCGGCGTGCTGATCGGCGAGAAGGTCAAGCTGGCCCTCGACATCTCCGCGGTCAAGTCCGCGTGACCACCCACTGCCGAGCGCCCCTTCCGTCCGTCGGACGGTGGGGGCGCTCAGCTGTTTCAGCCGTGCGCCTAACCGGCGGCTTCGCGCGCGGATGACGGGCCGCAGGCCGCCGACGCCGCGTCAGCCGCCGCGGAAGCCGCGCGAAGCGCCGTAGGTGTCGCGGAGCGAGCCCTGCGAGCGTGCGACGCCGTAGGCCCCTAGCGCGCAGCGCGTTACCCGAGGGAGCGCAGCAACCGTAGGGCAAGGGGCGGGCTGGCGGGCGGGCATAGCCAGCGCAGCGACCCCTCGGCCCGAACGAGGAGCCGACGCGGAGCGCAGCGGAGTGTCTGCGACGTAGGCAGGGCCGAACACCAACCGCGAGCCGCCGACGCTGCGTCAGCCACCACCCACGCGAACATCGGTTCACGCGAACGCGGTCAGGCTTCGGCGTCGGCGAGGCGGTTCATGATCGCGGCGGCCTTGAGGAGCAACTGCTGTTCTTCGGGCTGCAGCAGGTTGCGCAGCGCGCTGGAGAGCCAGGCCTCGCGGGCGGCCGGGATGGTCGCGGTCAGGTCGCGGCCCTCGCGGGTCGCGCTGATCAGCGTCTTGCGGCCGTCGCTCGGGTCCGGCTCGGCGACGATCAGGCCGTGGGTGCGCAGCGCGGCCAGGGTCTCGGACATCGACTGCCTGCGCACGTGCTCGGCCTGGGCGAGCGCGCTGGCGGTGGTCGGTCCGTGTTCGACGACGCGGGCGAGCGTGGTCAGCTGCGACCAGGTCCAGGGCATCTCGTCGGGGGCGGACTCGCGGCGCAGGCGGGCGCGCAGCCGGACCATCGACTTCGACAGCTCGGCGGCGGTCTCGTTCGCCCGCTCTTCCTCGACGGCCATGGTCAGACGGTAACAGAGAAGGGGTAGGCAGGGAGCCTGCTATTATTGACAGGTAGCCTGCCTAACTACCTGAGGAGGGGATCGCATGGACGAGGCGTGGCGGCAGCGCCCGTTCAGCCCGCGGTTCGTCGCACCGCTGCTCATGGGCGCGACGCTGAACCCGGTCAACAGCTCGGTGATCGCCACCGCCCTGGTCGCGATCGCCGCCGCGGTCGGGGTTCCGGTCGGCCAGACCGCGGTGCTCATCTCCTGCCTTTACCTGACCAGCGCGATCGCGCAGCCGACGGCGGGACGGCTGGCCGAGGAGTTCGGGCCGCGCCGGGTCTTCCTGGCCGGGATCGCCATCGTGCTGGTCGGCGGCGTGCTCGGCGGGGTCGCCGTCGACCTGCCGATGCTGATCGCGGCCCGCGTGCTGATCGGCCTGGGCACCTCCGCCGGCTATCCGGCGGCGATGCTGCTGATCCGCCGGCGCGCCACCGCGATCGGTCTCGAGGCGCCGCCCGCCCGGGTGCTCAGCGGCCTGGCGATCGCCGGCGCGGTGACCGTGGCGATCGGCCCGGCGGTCGGCGGCCTGCTCGTCGGCTGGTTCGGCTGGCGCGCCGCGTTCCTGGTCAACGTGCCCTTCACCGTCCTCGCGTTCGCGATGGCGACGGCGTGGATCGCCAAGGACACGGACGTGATCCGCGGCCGGTCCGCGCGCGACGTCCTCACGCGCATCGACGTGCTCGGAGTCGTCTGCTTCGGTTCGGCGATGACGGCGCTGCTCGTGTTCCTGCTCGGCCTGCCCACGCCGCGCTGGGCGGCAATCGTCCTGGCGGTCGCGTTCGCCGTCGCGTTGGTCTTCTGGGAGCTGCGCGCGGTCAATCCGTTCATCGACGTACGCCTGCTCGCCTCGAATGCCGCGCTCACCCGCACCTACCTGCGCAATGCGCTGAGCATGCTGGGCATCTACGTCATGCTCTACGGGCTTACGCAATGGCTCGAGGCGGCGCACGGGCTGTCCGCGTACGCGGCAGGGCTCGTGCTGCTGCCGATGGGACTGCTCTCGGCGGGCGCGGCGCGCGCGGTGGCGAACTACATCAATGTTCGCACACCGCTGATCGTGGCGGCGGTCCTACTCGTGCTCGGCTCGATCGCGTCGCTGTTCCTGACCAGTGGGACCCCGATCGTCGCCATCATCGGAGTCACCGCGCTGTTCGGGCTCATGTCGGGAATCAGCAATCTGTCGAACCAGACCGCGCTGTACCGGGTGGCGCCCGCCGAGAAGCTCGGCACCGCCTCGGGCCTGCTGCGCACCTTCGGCTACGTCGGCTCGATCGCCTCCGCGACGATCACCGGCATCGCCTTCCGCACCCGCGTGAGCGACGGCGGACTGCACCACGTCTCGCTCGCCCTGATCGCCATCGGCGCCGTCGTGCTGCTGATGACCGTGTTCGACCGGCACCTCAAGCCGTCGGCCGAAAATCCCGCAACTCACGAGGAGAACATCCGCATCATGTCCGTTTCCACCACACAATCCGTCGACCCGTCCCGCACCGCGCTGCTGCTGATGGACTACCAGAACGCCGTCCTCGGCGCGCTCGCCCAGGCCGAGGCGGTCCTGGAAAACGCGCGGCAGGCGCTCGAGTGGGCGCGGGCGAACGACGTCCAGGTCGTGTACGTGCGCGTGGCCTTCAACGACGAGGACTTCGAGAAGGTGCCCGCGCACAGCAAGACCTTCGCGCAGGTCGCCGCGAACAAGTTCCTGCTCGACGGCAGCCCGGAGGCGGCGCTGCACGACTCGCTCGAGGTTCGCGACGGCGACATCCTCACGCGCAAGACCCGCTTCGGCGCCTTCAGCACCACCGAGCTGTACAGCGACCTGCACGCCAAGGGCCTCGACACGCTCGTCGTCGCCGGCATATCGACATCCGGAGTCGTGCTCTCCACGCTGCGCGACGCCGGTGACCGCGACTTCCGCATCCTCGTGCTCGCGGACGCCACCGCCGATCCCGACCCCGAGGTCCACCGCGTGCTGATCGACAAGGTCTTCCCGCACCACGCCGACATCGTGCAGACCGCCGATCTCAAGGCCCTGAGCGCGGCCTAGGCCGGCAGCGGGTTCACCGCCCTCGGCCGTCGGCCGAGGGCGGTGGCCCTCTCGATGCTGCCGCTCGCGCTGATCCCGACCACGGCCGTCCCGCTGCTCATGGCCCTGCACATCGTTTCCCTGCGCCGACTGGCCGCCGCGCCGAGCGGCGTTCAGGCGACGTCCGGGGTCGGCTCCGCGCCGGTGGTCGACGGGTATCTGGCCAGCCAGCCGTCGACCACGTCGTAGGCGCGCTTGCGTACCTCGGGCAGCGAGAGGAAGACGTCGTGCCGGGCGCCTTCGACCGGCACGATCGTCGTCTCGTCGCCGAGGCAGCCGGCCCAGCGGGCGATCTGGGTGACGTCGAGGACGAGGTCGGCGCGCTCGCTGAGCTCGGAGTAGCTGCTCGAATAGAGCGTGCGGTCCGAACGCAGAATGAGCGAAGGGACACCGACGTGCAGGCCGCGATGCAGCCGGGCATGGGCGCGGCGCACGGCGTTGAGCCAGCCGACCGTGACCGGGAATCCGAGCAGCGGCTTGAGTTCGAGGTCGAACTCCCATTCGCCGGTGCCGCTGGTGTGCAGGGTGTCGCCGTACGGGCTCGGCGGGAGCTTGAGCTGCGCGAACGGCCTCGCCTTGGCCAGCACTCGCAGCGCCTGGGTCATGACGCCGCGGCGCGAAGGCGTGCCCTGCAGATCGAACCAAGGACTGTTGAGCACCATTCCGGAGATCGGCGTCACGCCACCTCGGCCGGCGCGGCGGCGGTCGAGCCACAGCGGGAGGATCAGGCCGCCGGTGGAGTGGGCGACGAGCAGCACGGGCTTGTCGGAATGCTCCTGGGTGACGGCGGCGAGTGCGAGTTCGAGCTCTTCGTCGTAGAGCTCGAAGTCGGACACGTAGTGCGCGGTCTGCCCCGGCCGCCGCGCGCGCCCCGACTTTCGGATGTCGAGGGCGTAGAACGCCATGCCGCGTTCGGCGAAGAAGTCCGCGAGCTCGGTCTGGAAGAAGTAGTCGGCGAATCCGTGCACGTACAGCACCGCGCCCCGCGCCGACTCGCCGTCCAGCGGCTCGCGGCGCACCAGCACGGCAGCCGCGTTTCCCTCACCGTCCGGGTCGGGACCGAGGTCGAACACGTGCTGCCGGTAGCCCTCGATGATGTCGGGCTGCCAGTCGAGGGCGGACATGGATACCTCCGTTGCCGTCACCGGCGTCGAGTGGAAAGCTGCTGGAACGCCGCCAGGATTGCAGGGTAGCGGCCCGGGGTGAGCCGGGCGAGTATGTCGGGGATCCGCGCGCTGACCGCGATCAGAAGTCGCGGCCGACGGTGCTCGACCGCCGCGACGATCTCCGCGGCCGCCTTCTCGGGCGGGTAGGTGAGCAGCTTGGAGAAGGTCTTCCGCTCCTGCTCCGCGGCCGGGCCGGCGATCGACGCGGCCAGCCGGGCGTTCTGCGCGATCCCGGTGCGGATGCCGCCGGGGTGCACGACCGTCACCCCGACCTGCCCGGCCAGTTCGGCGCGCAGCCCCTCGGTGAATCCGCGCACGGCGAACTTGCTGGTGGAGTAGGCGACCTGGCCGGCCGGGGCGATCAGACCGAACAGGCTGGACATGTTCACCAGGTGCGAGCCGGGGTGGGCGCGCAGCGTGGGCAGCAGCGCGCGGGTCAGCGTGACGACGGCGCGGTAGTTGATCGCCATCAGCCAGTCGAACTCCTCCTCGCTGACCTGCTCGAAGCTGCCGCCGAGCGCCACGCCCGCGTTGTTGATCAGCAGGGTGGCGTCCGGATGCTCGGCGGCGAGCCTCTTACCGAGTGCGTGGGTGGCCTCGTCGTCGCCGAGGTCGACCACGTACGTCGCGACCGTCTGCCCGGCTCGCTCGCGCACCTGCCGCGCGACCCTCTCGAGCCGGTCGGCGTCGCGGTCGACGAGAGCCAGACTGCTGCCGCGTCTGGCCAGTGCGTACGCGAGCTGCTCACCGATGCCGCAGGCCGCGCCGGTGACGATCGCCGTTCCCGCAGTGAAGTCGTAATGCTCGTAACGCTGCATCAGACGCCCGTCCTCACCGATGCCGCGGCACGCGTCTTACTCAGCCGCAGCTGCGCGTCCTCGACTGGGAGGCGTCGCAGGAGCTTGACGTCGCCGGAGTAGTTCATCGAGGTCAGCCAGGGCGCCTGATCTCCCTGGCGCGGCAGTTGGTCGATCACTCGCAGGATGTACCCGGCATCGAAGTTCAGGAAGGGGCGCAACGGCATCTGCGGATCCGCGACGACCGGCCGCGCCACGTCGTATCCGTGCGCGTCCATGTGCGCGAGCAGTCGGCAGAAGTGCTCGCAGAGCAGGCCGACCTTGAGCGTCCACGAAGAGTTCGTATACCCGATGGAGTAGGCGAAGTTGGGTACGCCGGAGAGCATCATGCCCTTGTAGGCGACGGTGTCGGCGAGCGATACCTGCTGGCCGTCGACGTCCACTGCCATGCCGCCCATCGCCTGCACGTTGAGCCCTGTCGCGGTCACCACGATGTCGGCTTCGAGCGTGCGGCCGGAGGCGAGGCGGATGCCGTTCTCGGTGAACGTCTCGATCCGATCGGTCGCGATCTCGGCCTTGCCGGCGCTGATCGCGTGGAACAGGTCGCCGTCGGGGACCGCGCACAACCGCTGATCCCAGGGTTCGTACGGCGGGTTGAGGTGCTCGTCGATCGGATAGCCCTCGGGCAGCATCTTGGCGTTGAGCCGCCGGATGATCCGGCGCGCGGCCTTCGGATACTTCTGGCAGAACTTCCAGACGGCCCGCTGCTGAAGGATGTTCTTGCGCCGGGTGAGGGCGAAGCCGCGCTCCTCGCCGAACCACGCAGTGAGCTTGAGGGCGAGCTTGTCGCGGGCGGGAACGGGCAGGATGTACGTGGGCGTGCGCTGCAGCATCACGACGTGCTCGGCGGTCTCGGCCAGCGCCGGGACGAGCGTGACCGCGGTGGCGCCGCTGCCGATGACGACGACGCGCTTGCCGGCATAGTCCAGGTCCTCAGGCCACTGCTGCGGGTGCACGATCTGGCCGCGGAAGCTCTCGCGGCCTTCGAAGCGCGGGGTGAACCCCTCGTCGTAGCGGTAGTAGCCCGTCGCGCAGAACAGCCAGGAGCAGGTCAGCGTCGAGCGCTCGCCGGTGTCGCTTCGCTCGATCTCGACCGTCCAGCGGGAGTCGGCCGAGGACCACGAGGCGCCGATGACCTTCGTCTGGAAGCGGATGTGCCGGTCGATGCCGTTCTCGGACGCCGCCTCGCGCAGGTAGTCGAGGATCTTGTCGCCCCCGGCGATCGCGTCGTCGCGCCAAGGCTTGAAGGCGTAGCCGAAGGTGTGCAGATCCGAGTCCGAGCGGATGCCCGGGTAGCGGAACAGGTCCCAGGTGCCGCCCAGGTTCGCACGCGTCTCGAGGATCGCGTAGCTGCGCTTCGGATGGTCGCGCTGCAGGTAGTACGCGGCGCCGATGCCGGAGATCCCGGCGCCCACGATCAGAACGTCCAGCGTATCCGTGCTCGCAGCATTGAGAGACATGCCGTAATGGTGGCAACCGTCCGCCTCGCATTCCAGGGGCACTATGCACCAGATCTTGAACCATTTACAGCAAAGTGCACCGTGCGGACGTAGGCTGGTTCGCATGACCTGGGAACCGCCGTCCCCGCGGGTGCGCGAGCTGATGCGCAAGGGTGCGCAGCTGGTGCTCGACCCGCCGCCCGCCTGGCTCGCCGAGCTCGACGCGGCCACGCTCTCCGGTCCGCAGCGCTCCCAGATCGCCGAGGATCCGGTGCTCGCGGCGGCGACCCGGCGTGCCAACCGCTCGAACCTGCTGTTCTGGGCCTCGTCGAACGTGCGGCGGCCGGGCGAGCGCGTTGCGCCGAACCTCGGCGAACTGCCGCTGGACGCCGTACGCGACCTGGTGCGCCGGGGCCTGAACGAGTCCGCGCTCGACGCGTACCGTACCGGCCAGGGCGTGGCGCTGCGCCGGTGGATCCAGATCTGCTTCACGCTCAGCAGCGATCCCGAGGAGCTGCGGGAGCTGATCGACGTCTCGTGCCGCTCGATCTCCGAGTTCGTCGACGACACGATCGCCGCGCTCACGGAGCGGATCGCGCGCGAGCGGGAGGAGCTGACCCACGGCACGCACGCCGAGCGGCGGGAGACCGTCAGCCTTCTGCTGGACGGCGCCCCGATCCCGCGGGCGCGCGCCGAGCAGCGCCTCGGCTACCGGCTCGACGGCAGGCACACCGCGGCCGTCGTCTGGTGCGAGGAACCCCAGCCCGACCTGGCCGCGCTCGACCGCGCCGCCGAGCTGATCGGCACCTGCGCCGGGGACCAGCGCCCGCTCAGCGTGATGGTCGGCGCGGCCACGCGCTGGGTGTGGGTGCACGGCCGTCCCGACCCCGGCCGGCTGCGCGAGGCGGTCGCGACCGACCCGCGGGTGCGGATCGCCGTGGGCAGCACCGGCGGCGGGCTCGACGGATTCCGCCGCGGACACTTCGACGCGCTCATCGTTCAGCGCATGCTGACCCGGCTGGCCTCGCCGCAGCAGCTCGCCACGCATGACGAGGTGGAACTCGTCGCGCTGCTCACGACCGACCTCGACCGGGCCGACCAGTTCGTCCACCGCGTCCTCGGCGACTTCGCGCGCGCGGACCCGGAGCTGACCGAATCGGTCCGCGGGTACGTCGCCGAGCAGTGCAACGTCTCGCGCGCCGCGCAGCGTCTCTACATTCATCGCAACACCCTGCTGCGCCGGCTGGCCCAGGCGGACCGGCTGCTGCCGCGGCCGCTCGCGCGGGACGTGGTCGGCGTCGGGGCCGCGCTCGAGGTGCTGCGCTGGCGCGGCATCACGCAGGATGACTGACCGGCCACGCCCGGCGATCGATTCTTGGGTTCTTCTTACGTACCCGGATCTTCGCACGTCGCGGGCTAGTCCACCCACTCCCAGCAGGCCGAATATCATCACAGTGGGCTGACATCTTCAGCATCTTTTAATTGAGCATCCGAAACCTTGAGTCCATGTACACGATTACGGCCTCCGTCAGACGAGCAGCGGAGAACGGTGCCCAACGCGTCCTGCGACCCACCCCCGAGCGGCCCCGCTGGGTGCTGCCCGCGCTGGCGCTGATCGCCGCGTGCGCCATCGTGCTGGACTGCTGGGGTCTGGGCGGCGGCGAGTACAACGCATTCTACGGCGCGGCGGCGCGCAGCATGTCGGAGAGCTGGAAGGCCTTCTTCTTCGGCTCGTTCACCCCGGCCAACACGATCACCATAGACAAGATCCCCGGCTACCTGTGGCCGCAGGCGCTCTCCGCCCGGATCTTCGGTTTCCACGGCTGGGCGCTGGATCTGCCGCAGATCCTCGAGTCCCTGGTGACCGTGGCGGTGGCCTACCGGCTCGTGCTCCGCTGGACCGGCCAGGCGCAGGCGGTGATCGCGGCGGGCCTGCTGGCGCTGACGCCCGCCGTGATCGCGCTCGGGCACACGAACAACGAAGAGGCCTGCTACGTCATGTGCCTCACGCTCGCGGCCTCCGCGGGGCTGCGGGCCGCGACCACCGGACGGCTGCGCTCGCTCGTGGTCGCCGGAGTGTGGGTGGGCGCCGCGTTCCAGTGCAAGATGCTCGAGGCGTGGGCGGCGTATCCGGCCATCGCAGTGGTCTACCTCCTCGCCGCGCCGCCCAAGCCGGTCAGGCGCGTGCTGCACGCGCTGATCGGCGGGCTCGTCACGGTGGCGGTCTCACTGTCCTGGGTCGTGGTGGTGGCACTGGTGCCCGCGGGCGACCGGCCGTTCATCGACGGCACGACCAATAACAACCCGTTCAGCATGGTCTTCGGCTACAACGGCCTGATCCGGTTCAGCTCCCTCGGCGTCAGCGCGTCGAGCGTCGGCGCGATCGGGCAGTCCGGTGGTGGACCGGCGGGCGCGTCGAGCTCGGGCGGACTGGCCACGATGTTCCAATCGGCGCAGTCGACACAGGTCGGCTGGCTCTATCCGCTGGCCGCGGTCTCGATCGCGTTCGTGCTCTGGCAGCGACGCAGGGCTCCGCGCACGGACCCGATCCGCGCCGGAGTCGTGATGTGGGCGGTGTGGATCGTGGTCTTCGGCGCCGCGTACTCGGCGGGCTCGATCCACTCGTACTACGTCGTCACGCTCGCCCCCGCGCTCGCCGCGGTCGGCGGTGTGGGAGCGGTGGCCCTGTGGCGAGCGTGGCACGAGGGCAGCCGAGGCGCGTGGGTCGCACCGGTCACGATCGCGCTGACGGCGGTCTGGGCGAGCGTCATCGCGTCGAGTTCGTCGACGTATCGCAGTTGGCTGGTTCCGCTGCTCGTCGCGGTCGCGGTCGGCGCGATCGCGGCCATGGTGCTCGGCCGCGGCCGCATCGCGACGTCCCGCGGCGTGTTCGCCACGGTCTGCGCGCTGTGCGTCCTGGTGGCGGGAACGGGCACGGCGACGTGGGATTCCTCGGTGATCACCGCGGGCAATTCGCAGAGCCTTGCCATGGGTACGGTCGGCCCGGGCGGCTCGGGATTCGGTGCGGGCGGCGGCGGCTTCGGCGGCGGCCAACGGCCGAGCTTCGCGGGCGGCTCGGGATTCGGCGGCGGCTCCGGCTCCGGACGGCCGGCCGGCGGGTTCGGCGGCGGGGCCGGCGGCTCTGGTTCGGCTTCCGGACGGCCGTCCGGCGGCTTCGGCGGCGGGGCCGGGGGCTTCAGCGGTGCGGGCGGGGGCGCAGGCGCCGCGGGCGGCGGAATGAACGGCATGTGGGTCTCCGACGCGTCGCTCGCCAGCTCGGAGCAGAGCCTGCTCGACTACGTCCAAGCCCACGACTCCGGAGCGCAGTTCACCCTGACCGTCTCGGGCTGGCAGGAGGCTTCGCCGTACATCCTGCGCGCCGGAACCTCCGTCCTCACGCTCGGCGGATTCTCCGGCCAGGCGCCGTCGCCGACACTCGCGCAGTTCGAGCAGTACGTCACGAGCGGCCAGGTCGAGTACGTCTACCTGGCCGCGTCGAGTACGAGCTCGAACCAGATCGAGTCCTGGGTCGCGAAGAACTGCACCGTAGTCCCCGCACAGGACTACGGCGGCACCTCGTCCACCACGTCGTCGTCTACCTCGTCCACCGGATCGACCGAGCTCTACCGGTGCTAGTCGATGACGACGAGCAGGTCGCCGGCCTCCACTTGCTGAATCGGGTTGATGGCGAGCCTTGACACGGTTCCCGCCTTCGAGGCGGTGATGGCGGCCTCCATCTTCATCGCCTCGATGGAGGCGACCTTGGCCCCGGCCTCGACCTGCGCGCCTTCGGCGACCGCGAGGGTGACGACGCCGGCGAAGGGGGCGGGAACGTGGCCGGCGTTGGCGCGGTCGGCCTTCTCTCTGGCGGGGATGCCGGCGGAGGCCGCCTGGTCGCGGATCTGGGTCGGGCGCAGCTGACCGTTGAGGGTGGCCATCACGGTCCTGATGCCGCGTTCGTCGGCCTCGCCGATCGCCTCGAGCGCCATCAGCAGGCGTACACCGGGTTCGAGGTCGACGGCGTACTCCTTGCCCAGGCGCAGGCCGTAGAAGAAGTCCTTGCTGGCCAGCACGCTGGTGTCGCCGTAGGTGTGCCGGTGGGTCTCGAACTCGCGGGTCGGTCCGGGGAACAGCAGGCGGTTGAGGGTGGCACGCCGGTCCTTGTCCAGCCCGTCGCGGTCCTCGTCGGACAGTTCGCGGACGGGCTTGGCCTCGCCCCGGCCCTGGAGCGCCTTGCTGCGGAACGGTTCGGGCCAGCCGCCCGGCGGGGTGCCGAGCTCACCGCGCAGGAAGCCGATGACGGAGTCGGGGATGTCGAACCGGTCCGGCGTCGCCTCGAAGTCCTCGGGGGCCACGCCGGAGCCGACCAGGTGCAGCGCGAGGTCGCCGACGACCTTGGAGGACGGGGTGACCTTCACCAGGCGCCCGAGGATGCGGTCGGCCGCGGCGTACATCGCCTCGATGTCCTCGAACCGATCGCCGAGGCCGAGCGCGATCGCCTGGGTGCGCAGGTTGGACAGCTGCCCGCCGGGGATCTCGTGGTGGTAGACGCGGCCGGTCGGCGACGCCGGGCCCGCCTCGAAGGGTGCGTAGATCTTGCGGACGGACTCCCAGTAGGGCTCGAGGTCGCCGACGGCTTGCAGGTCGAGGCCGGTGGGCCGGTCGGTGTAGTCGGTGGCCGCGACGATCGCCGACAGGGACGGCTGCGAGGTGGTGCCCGCCATCGAGGCCACCGCCCCGTCGACAGCGTCCGCGCCCGCGTGGATCGCGGCGAGGTAGGTGGCGAGCTGGCCGCCGGCGGTGTCGTGCGTGTGCAGATGGACCGGCAGGTCGAACTCCCGGCGCAGCGCCGTGACCAGCGTGGCCGCGGCCGGGGCGCGCAGCAGCCCGGCCATGTCCTTGATCGCCAGCACGTGCGCGCCCGCCGCGACGATCTGCTCGGCCAGCCGCAGGTAGTAGTCCAGCGTGTACAGGCGCTCCGCCGGGTTGGACAGGTCGGCGGTGTAGCAGAGGGCTACTTCGGCGACGGACGTGCCGGTGGCCCGGACCGCGTCGATCGCGGGACGCATCTGCTCGACGTCGTTGAGCGCGTCGAAGATCCGGAAGATGTCGACGCCGGTCTCCGCGGCCTCCTGCACGAACGCGTCGGTCACCTCCGTGGGATACGGGGTGTAGCCGACGGTGTTGCGGCCGCGCAGCAGCATCTGCAGGCAGATGTTGGGCACGGCGGCGCGCAGCGCGGCCAGCCGCTCCCACGGATCCTCGGCCAGGAAGCGCAGCGCGACGTCGTAGGTGGCGCCGCCCCAGCACTCGAGCGACAGCAGCCCGGGCAGCGTGCGGGCGACGACGGGGGCGATGGCGAGCATGTCCCTGGTACGCACCCGGGTGGCCAGCAGCGACTGGTGCGCGTCACGGAAGGTCGTGTCCGTGATCCCGATCGTCGGAGACTCGCGCAGCCAGCGGGCGAAGTCGGCCGGTCCGAGTTCCACAAGCTTCTGCTTCGAGCCCGCGGGCGGCTCGATCGCCGGTACCGGCGGCAGCTTCACGGCCGGGTCGACCAGCTCCGGCCGCTCGCCGTGCGGCTTGTTCACCGTGACGTCGGCGAGGTACGTGAGCAGCTTCGTGCCACGGTCCGCCGAGTGACGAGCCGTCAGCAGATAGGGGCGCTGCTCGATGAACGAGGTCGTCACATGCCCGGCCTGGAAGTCCGGATCGTCCAACACCGCCTGCAGGAACGGAATGTTCGTCGCCACGCCGCGGATGCGGAACTCGGCCACCGCACGCCGCGCGCGACGCACCGCCGTGGGAAAGTCCCTGCCCCGGCAGGTGAGCTTGACCAGCATCGAGTCGAAGTGCGCGCTGATCTCCGTGCCGGCGTGCGTGGTGCCGCCGTCCAGCCGGATGCCCGAACCGCCCGGCGAGCGGTACGCGCTGATCTTCCCGGTGTCCGGGCGGAAGCCGTTGGCCGGATCCTCGGTGGTGATCCGGCACTGCAACGCCGCTCCGCGCAGCGTCACCGTCTCCTGCGACAGTCCCAGGTCGGCGAGCGTCTCGCCGGAGGCGATACGCAGCTGCGACTGCACCAGGTCGACGTCGGTGACCTCCTCGGTGACCGTGTGCTCGACCTGGATGCGCGGGTTCATCTCGATGAAGACGTGGTTGCCCTCGCGGTCGAGCAGGAACTCCACCGTGCCGGCGTTGTGGTAGCCGATCGACTCGGCGAACCGCACCGCGTCCGCGCAGATCCGCTCGCGCGACGCGGGGTCGAGGTTCGGCGCGGGCGCCAGCTCGATCACCTTCTGGTGCCGCCGCTGGACCGAGCAGTCCCGCTCGAACAGGTGCATCACGTTGCCCTGACCGTCCGCGAGGATCTGCACCTCGATATGCCGCGGCTCGACGACGGCCTTCTCCAGGAAGACGGTCGGATCGCCGAACGCGGACGCGGCCTCGCGCGCGGCCGCCTCGATCGACTCGCGCAGCGCGGCACGATCCTGCACCCGTCGCATCCCGCGTCCGCCGCCACCCGCTACGGCCTTCACGAACAGCGGGAAGCCGATGGTCTCCGCGGCCGCCACCAGTTGATCCACGTCGCTCGAAGGCTGCGAGGAGCCGAGAACCGGCACACCGGCCGCGCGCGCGGCGGCCACCGCACGCGCCTTGTTGCCCGTCAGCTCCAGCAACTGCGCGCTTGGCCCGACGAACGTGATCCCGGCCTCCTCGCACGCCCGCGCGAGCTCCGGGTTCTCCGACAGGAACCCGTAACCCGGATAGACGGCATCGGCGCCTGCCAGCCGGGCCGCGCGAATGATCTCGGATACGGAGAGATAGGCGCGTACGGGGTGTCCGACCTCGCCGATCTCGTACGCCTCATCCGCCTTCAACCGGTGCAGCGAGTTGCGATCTTCGTGCGGGAATACCGCGACGGTCCTCGCGCCCAGCTCATAGGCGGCCCGGAACGCGCGAATCGCGATCTCACCGCGATTGGCGACCAACACCTTGCGAAACATGGCCCATCCCTCCTTCTCTCTGCACGAGTGGTTCTTTGTCGCTGCGGAGGCTGACAAACTTCATGCGTCCAAGCCTCCGCGCTTTACAAGCTGACTTGCGATCACGTTGCGCTGGATCTCGTTGGTGCCCTCGCCGACGATCATCAGCGGGGCATCGCGGAAGTAGCGCTCGACGTCGAACTCGGTGGAGTAGCCGTAGCCGCCGTGGACGCGGACGGCGTTGAGGGCGATCTGCATGGCGGTCTCGGAGGCGAACAGCTTGGCCATGCCGGCCTCCATGTCCACGCGCCGTCCCGCGTCCGCCTCGCGGGCCGCGTAGAGCGTGAGCTGCCGGGCCGCCGTGAGCGAGGTCGCCATGTCGGCCAGGTAGTTGCCGATCGACTGGTGCTTCCAGATCGGCTGGCCGAACGACTCGCGCTGCTGCGCGTAGGCCAGGGCGTCCTCGAAGGCCGCGCGGCCGACGCCGAGGGCGCGGGCGGCGACCTGGAGGCGTCCGGTCTCGAGCCCCTTCATCATCTGCGCGAACCCGCTGCCCTCGACTCCGCCCAGCACGGCGTCGGCGGGCGCGTGGTAGTCGTCGAAGGAGAGTTCGCAGCTCTCGACGCCCTTGTAGCCGAGTTTGGGCAGGTCGCGGGAGACGGTCAGGCCCGGCCCGTGTTCGACGAGCAGGATCGAGATGCCCTGGTGCGCGGGCGTCGCGTCCGGGTCGGTCTTGCACAGCAGGGCGATCAGACCGGAGCGCCGCGAGTTGGTGATCCAGGTCTTGGCCCCGTTGACCACGTAGCCCTCGGCAGCGGCGTTCTTGCGGGCGACCGTGTGCATGGCCTGGAGGTCGGAGCCGCCGCCCGGCTCGGTCAGCGCCATCGTCGCACGCAGCTCGCCGGTGGCCATCCTCGGCAGGTAGCGGCGCCGCTGCTCCTCGGTGCCGAAGTGCAGCAGCAGCTTGGCGACGACGGTGTGCCCGCCCATCGCGCCGGCCAGGCTCATCCAGCCGCGAGCCAGCTCCTCGGTGATCAGCACGTAGCACGGCGTCGAGACGGGATTGCCGCCGTACTCCTCGGCCACGGCGAGTCCGAAGATGCCGAGCTGCTTCATCCGCTCGATCAGGTCTTCGGGGTAGGTGTCGGCGTGCTCCAGCTCCCGCACGACGGGCTTGACGTCCTTGTCGACGAAGTCACCGACTGTTCGCACGATGAGCTGTTCGTCCTCGGACAGGATGTCAAGAGTGCTCATGCCGCCTCCGGCAGGTCAGATCACGTGGTCGGCCCGCAGATCGTCGATCTCTGCCGCACTGTAGCCCAGCTCGGCCAGGATGGTGGCGGTGTGTTCACCGGCGGCCGGGACGGCGTCCATCCGCGCCTCCATGCCCGCCAGGTCCGCGGGCGGCAGCAGCGCGGGCACCGTGACGCCGCCGGGAATCGGCACGTCGCGCCAGCGATCCCGGCCGGACAGCACGGGGTGCGCGAGGAATTCCTCGACGTCGTTGACGCCCGCATTCGCGATGCCCGCCTCGTCCAGCAGCTTCATGACGTCGGAGCCGTCCAGCTCGGCGAACCGCCCCGCCACGATCGCGTTCAGCTCGTCGCGATGGGCCACACGAGCAGAGCCGGTGGCGAACCGTGGATCAGCGACGAGCTCGGGGCGGCGCAGGAACTGCTCGCACAGAGCCAGCCATTCGCGCTCGTTCTGGATGGAGAAGAGCACGTCCTTGCCATCGGCGGCGGTGTACGCGCCGTACGGGGCGATGGTGGCGTGCTGGGTGCCGATGCGCGGGGGCTGGCTGCCGCCGAAGCGGGTGTAGTAGGCGGGCTGGCTCATCCACTCGGCCAGCGCCTCGAACAACGACACCTCCACCGCGCGCACGGCCCCCCTGGTAGCCCGTGCGAACAGCGCGGTCAGGACGCCCGAGTAGGCGTACATGCCGGCCGCGATGTCGGCGACGGACACACCGGCACGCGCGGAGCCGTGCTCGTTGCCGGTCAGCGAGACCAGGCCGGTCTGACACTGCACCAGCAGGTCGTACGCCTTGCGGTCGGCCCACGGACCGCTCGAACCGTAGCCCGAGATGGAGCAGGGAATCAGGGAGGGGAACCTCTCGGCCAGGGCCTCGGCGCCCAGACCCATCCGGGCCGCCGCGCCCGGCGCCAGGTTCTGCACGAACACGTCGGCGCCCGCGAGCAGACGCTCCAGCACCTCCCGGCCCGCCTCCGACTTGAGGTCGAGCGTCACGGACTCCTTCGAGCGGTTGAGCCAAACGAAGTAACTGGACTCGCCGTGCACGGTCGTGTCGTACCGCCGCGCGAAGTCTCCCCCGCCCGGCCGCTCCACCTTGATCACCCGCGCCCCGAGGTCGGCCAGCTGGCGGGTCGCGAACGGCGCCGCCACGGCCTGCTCGACGCTGACGACCGTGATGCCGGTCAGCGGACGGTCTTCCGGGGAAGCGGCGATGGTCATCGATCGGGACCTCTCCAGGTTTTCATTCGTGCACCGGCACTACCATCATGGAGAATCATGCATGCCGAAGTCAGTCCCCCGCTGAGCTCGTATGTGGAGTCCTGGGCTCCCGGCCCGGTCGTCGAGCGTGAGCCCGTGCTGCCAGTCGGCCCCGCGGCGGCTCTGTCGGCCGTCCTCGACCTTCCCGAGACAGTTGCCGGCGTCGACGCTCCCCTCCCCCCGCTGTGGCAGTGGCTCTACTTCCTCAGCTGGCCCGCGCGGTCCGAGCTCGGCGCCGACGGGCACCCGCGCGACGGCCATTTCCTGCCTCCGATCCCGAACCGCCAGCGCATGTGGGCCGGCGGCCGCTGCGAGATCCTCGAGCCGCTTCGCCTCGGGATGTCAACGGAGCGCATCAGCACTCTGCACACGGTCACGCCTAAGCAGGGGCGCACCGGCGAGATGCTGTTCGTCACCGAACGTCGGGAGTTCCGCCAGCGGGGCCGCGCCTGCGTCGTCGAGGAACAGGACATCGTCTACCGGTCGGGCCGCAACGCCGCCCAGCACCCCGTCACCCTCGACGAGTCCGCCGTCCCGCTCACCGACGAGCCGTGGCGGCTCCCGCTCCACCCGGACCCGGCGCTGCTCTTCCGATTCAGTGCCCTGACGGCCAACGCGCATCGCATCCACTACGACGCCCCCTACTGCCGGGCCGAGGAGGGCTACCCCGGCCTCGTCGTCCACGGCCCCCTGTTGGCCCTGCTCATGCTGGAGCTGCCCCGCCGCCACTCCCCCGATCGCCGCGTGCGCTCCCTCGCCTTCCGCTTCCACAGCCCCGTGTTCGCCGGTGAGCGCCTCGTGGCCTGCGGCACCCCGTCCGATGACGGCGCCGAGCTCCGTATCGCCACGCACCGCGACGACCGCCACGCGTCCGCCGAGGTCACATTTGTATAAGACGAACAAGGCTCGCGCGACCGCCCCACCGAGGAGCGGTCGCGCGAGACTCACACCTGCTAGAGCGCCGAGTTCGCGACCTGGCTGGTCGATACCCGCAGCATCGTGAAGCCGTAGGCAGGGAGGCTGACGGTGTAGCTCGTGCCGTCGATGACCGGGCCCACACCTCCGTTGTAGAGGTCCCGGGGCAGCTGGTGCGTGTTGATACCCGTGCCGGTCAGGTCGACTGTCACGTTCTCCGGAGTGTTGTGGAAGTTGTAGATCAGCAGCGCGGTCTGCTTGCCGTCGGTGCTGGTGCGCTGCATGGCATAGACGTCCGGGTCGGAGCCGGCGGGTACGCGCGTGCGGCTGGCCGAGGGAAGCAGTGCCTTGTTGTCGTTGACGGTCTCGAGGACTCTGTCCCAGTTGGCGCGGAGCGTCGGCGACCAGCGGATGTACTCGTCGTACATGGCCGAGCC
>NZ_DASZKT010000177.1:0-52353 GCF_035552695.1 Actinospica sp. | reverse complement strand
TCGGTGACGGCGGCGGTCTCGGCGACCACGTCCGCGGTCCCGAAGGCCACGTGGTGCACGCCCTCGCCGTTCTTCTCCAGGAACTTGGCGATCGGCGACTCGGCGTGCAGCGGCTCGAGCAGCTGCAGGTAGGTCGAGCCGCCGTCGTCCGTGCCGTTGATCCGCAGCATGGCCTCACGCACGCCCTGCTGCTCGTTGACCTCCTGGTGGTACACCGTGAAACCGTAGGTCCGCTCGTAGAACGCGATGCTCGCGTCCAGGTCGCGGCAGGCGATACCGATGTGATCGACGCGGGTGATCATCTTGAGGTGCCCTTCCTGGCTTTGCTCGTTCGAGCTGGGGATAGGGTCCCCGGCACGGGTGTGTCGGAGATGACAGCTCTAGACCCTACTGGCGGGTAGCTCATTCGGCGATAGTGTGAAGTCACGTCCCCATACCTGAAATCTTGCGATGGGAGTCATCCGCATGACCACCTCCGTCATCGTCGCCGGAGCCCGAACCCCGATGGGTCGGCTGCTCGGTTCGCTCACGCCGTTCTCCGGCGCGGACCTGGGAGCGGCCGCCATCAAGGCGGCCCTGGAACGCGCCGGGATCACCGGCGACCAGGTCCAGTACGTGATCATGGGGCAGGTGTTGCAGGCCGGCACCGGTCAGATCCCGGCGCGCCAGGCCGCGGTCAAGGCCGGCATCCCGATGAGCGTGCCCGCGCTGACCGTCAACAAGGTCTGCCTCTCCGGCCTGGACGCGATCGCGCTGGCCGACCAGCTGATCCGGGCCGGCGAGTTCGAGATCGTGGTCGCGGGCGGCCAGGAGTCGATGACCAACGCCCCGCACCTGCTGCCGAAGTCGCGTGCCGGGTTCAAGTACGGCTCGATCGAGATGCTCGACGCGATGGCCTACGACGGGCTGACCGACGCCTTCGAGAACATCGCGATGGGCGAGTCCACCGAGAAGCACAACACCCGGCTCGGGCTCACCCGTGCCGAGCAGGACGAGGTCGCCGCGGCCTCGCACCAGCGCGCGGCGGCGGCGCAGAAGAACGGCCTGTTCGACGCGGAGATCGTGCCGGTGGAGATTCCGCAACGCAAGGGCGACCCGGTGGTCTTCGGCAAGGACGAGGGCATCCGCGCCGAGACGACCACGGAGACGCTCGGCAAGCTTCGTCCCGCGTTCAGCAAGGAGGGCACCATCACCGCGGGCTCTTCCTCGCAGATCTCGGACGGCGCGGCGGCGGTCGTGGTGATGAGCAGGGCCAAGGCCGAGGAGCTGGGCCTGACCTGGATCGCCGAGATCGGTGCGCACGGCAACGTCGCCGGCCCGGACAACTCGCTGCAGTCGCAGCCCTCGAACGCCATCCGGCACGCCCTCGGCAAGGAGGGCCTCGAGGTTGCGGACCTGGACCTGATCGAGATCAACGAGGCGTTCGCGGCGGTCGCGGTGCAGTCCGCCAAGGACCTCGGCCTGGACTTCGAGAAGATCAACGTCAACGGCGGCGCGATCGCACTCGGCCACCCGATCGGCATGTCCGGCGCGCGCATCGTGCTGCACCTCGCCCTCGAGCTCCGGCGGCGCGGCGGCGGCGTGGGCGCGGCGGCCCTGTGCGGCGGCGGCGGTCAGGGCGACGCGCTGATCATCCGCGTTCCGGCGGCCGGCTGAGCCGCGGCGCGCGGTCAGGACCCAGGCGGATCACGAGTAAGGGACCATAGGTAGCGTGCGTTCCGGAAACACGACCATCGATGTCCCCGACCTCGTCGACCGCGCGCGGGGCGGCGATCCGCGCGCGGTCGCCCGGCTGATCTCCCAGGTGGAGGACGGCTCGCCGCAACTGCGCGAGGTGCTCGCCGCGCTCTCGCCGTATGCGGGCACGGCGTACGTCGTCGGGCTGACCGGTTCGCCCGGCGTCGGCAAGAGCACCTCGACGAACGCGCTGGTCACCGAGTATCGGGCGCGCGGCAAGCGGATCGGCGTGCTCGCGGTGGACCCCTCGTCGCCGTTCTCCGGCGGCGCGCTGCTCGGCGACCGGGTGCGGATGCAGGATCACGCGACCGACCCCGAGGTGTTCATCCGCTCCATGGCCTCCCGCGGTCATCTCGGCGGCCTCGCCGCGGCCACTCCGCAGGCGGCCCGGGTGCTGGAGGCGGCGGGCTGCGAGGTGATCCTGATCGAGACGGTAGGCGTCGGCCAGTCCGAGATCGAGGTCGCCTCCGCCGCGGACACCACCGTCGTGCTGCTGGCCCCCGGCATGGGCGACGGCATCCAGGCGGCCAAGGCCGGAATCCTGGAGATCGGCGACGTCTACGTGGTCAACAAGGCCGACCGGGACGGCGCTGACGCCACCGCGCGCGAGCTGAACCACATGCTCGCGCTCGGCGAGCGCCGCAACCCGGGCGACTGGCGCCAGCCGATCGTCAAGACCGTGGCCGCGCGGAGCGAGGGCGTGGCGGAACTCGTCGAGGCGCTGGAGAAGCACCGCGCCTATCTCGCCGAGACCGGCCTGCTCGCGACCCGGCGAAGGGCCCGCGCGGCCGCCGAGATCGAGGCCATCGCCCTCGGCGTGCTGCGTTCCCGCTACGGCTCCGTGCACGGCGGCCCCGACAGCCCGCTGCGCCGGCTCGCCGAGCGCGTGGCCGCGGGCGAGATCGACCCCTTCACCGCCGCCGACGAACTGCTGGCGGAGAGCTAGTCCCCGTCCGGGTTCGCGGAATCCGGGCAAGCGCCCTCGGCGCCGTTTCGCTCCACCATCTCCGCCCGGGCGTTGGCGCAGCCGGTGGCCGGGTTCATGCCGATCTTGTCGGCGACGGCCCGCAGGCCGGCGGCGAGGGCGGCGACCTGCTGCTCGTCGAGGATGTCGAAGAACAGCTCGCGGACGTCCGAGACGTGGCCGGGCGCGGCCTCGCGCAGCACGGTCCAGCCCTGCTCGGTGAGCTCGGCCCACTGGCCGCGACGGTCGTCCGGGCACTGGGTGCGCACCACGAGACCCGCTCGCTCCATCCGGCCGATCTGATGCGACAGCCGGCTCTTGGACAGCTGCGTGCGGTGCGAGAGCTCGGTCATCCGCAGCCGGTGCTCGGCCGACTCGGACACCTCGACCAGCACCTGGTAGTCCGTCAGGGTCAGGTCATGCCGTTCGTGCAGCCGGTCCTCGAGGTGGTTGGGCAGCAGCCGCATCACCTCGAGCCAGGCGCGCCACGCCCCCTGCTCGTTCTCGTTCAGCCAGCGGGTAGTACTCATGTCTCCCAGTTTACGCGAGATTGTTTAAGCTTGAACAATTTCTTCGGGCGGCTCCCCGAGCGGCATCCGGACGGTCGGCTCGGCGACGCTCAGCGGGAGCGTGGCCGCGTTGTTCGTCAGGGTGTCGCTCGACAGGCCGTCGTCGGGCACGGTCCTGCTCGGCGCGCCGCCGCCCGGCACGCCGTTGTTCGACACGCCGTTGTTCGGCACGGCCCCGGTCGGCTTGGCCGGCCCGACCGGCTCGGTGGGCTCGTGCAGCAGCGACTCGCTGGTCAGCTCGGCCTCGTACGCCCTGCCGCCGCCGCGGACGCCGAACAGCCGCTTCGCCCAGACCAGGTAGACCACCGCGAGCACGTTGAGCGCGAACGTGGCGATCTTGAACTTGGTCGCGTGCTCGGTGAGCTCGTAGATCTCGACCGGCAGGAAGAGCGAGGTGGCCACCGCGGCGAAATACTCGCCCCAGCGCTTCGCCAGCCACAGGCCGATCGCCTCGATCAGCTCGATCACCGCGTACAGCGCCAGCGCCGCGGCCGCGAGGTCCAGCGAGGAATGCTTGTAGGTGAACAGCTTCCGGATCGTCGTGACGACCGAGGAGTTGTCCAGGTCGTAGCCGTAGTGCTGGGCCACCGGCTTGAATATCGTCAGATTCTTCTCGAAGAGCATCTGCACGGAGTGCTCCGAGTTCGAGAACTTCCACACCGCGTACGCGCCGAGGCCGACCAGCAGGAAACGGAAGATCCGCTCGACCGCCAGCAGCCGCATGATGAACCGCGACCGCAGCGCCTTGCCGCGCAACGGCATCGGCGCCTCGGCCACCGGTCCGCTCGCCGTCGGCACGTCGAGGACGAAGTCCCCGCAGCGCAGGCAGCGCCAGGCCGTGCCGATCCCCGTATCGGCCCTGACCTGGCCCTGATACTCCTTCTCCACCGGCTCATAGAGGACGTGCCCCCGCCGCGAGCATGCTCGCCTACTCCAATCCATGCGGTACAGCCTAGAGGCCCGCGCCGACAGTGTGACGAGACTTACGCCGCCGAACGCGGGGGTCGGTGCAATCTTCCCGACCGCGCGTCGGTAAGATATCGGGCATGACTTCTCGCGACACGTTCACCCGCCTGTTCATCCCCGTATCCCTCGCCGAGGGCGTCTCGTTCCTGATCCTTCTCGGCGTCGCCATGCCGCTGCAGATCGTCGGCCACCACCAGATGCCGGTGCAGATCTTCGGCATGCTGCACGGCCTGCTGTTCATCGCCTACGTGATGATCACCGCGTACGGGCACACGCAGCGCAAGTGGACCGGCAAGCGCCTCGCCTGGATCCTGGTCATGTCCGTGCTGCCGACCGGCGCTTTCTTCGCGGAGCGCTCGGTGAGGAACGAGGCCGCGGCCGGCGCCTCCGTCGAGCCCGCGGTCGCCTGACCCGCCGTTCCGTATCTTGAATGCCGGAACCGCTGTCCCGAGCGGCGGACGAGGTGGGAGACTTCTAGCAGTCGGCGGCGCTGCCGACAAGACGAGGCACCATCAGAAACGGAGTGATCCGCAATGCCGGCTCTGCGGTCCCGGACTTCGACCCACGGACGCAACATGGCGGGTGCGCGCGCACTCTGGCGCGCCACCGGCATGACGGACGCGGACTTCGGCAAGCCCATCGTCGCGATCGCCAACTCCTTCACCCAGTTCGTTCCCGGCCACGTGCACCTGCGCAACGTCGGCGAGATCGTCGCCGAGTCGGTGCACGCGGCCGGCGGGGTGGCCAAGGAGTTCAACACCATCGCCGTGGATGACGGCATCGCCATGGGCCACGGCGGCATGCTCTACTCGCTGCCCTCCCGCGAGCTGATCGCCGACGCCGTCGAGTACATGGTGAACGCGCACTGCGCCGACGTGCTGGTGTGCATCTCCAACTGCGACAAGATCACCCCGGGCATGCTGATGGCCGCGCTGCGCCTGAACATCCCGACCGTCTTCGTCTCCGGCGGCCCGATGGAGGCCGGCAAGGCGCACATCCGCGACGGCGTGGCCTACGACAAGCTCGACCTGATCGACGCGATGTCCGCCGCCGCCGACGAGAAGGTCTCCGACGACACCCTCGGCACCATCGAGCGCTCCGCCTGCCCGACCTGCGGCTCCTGCTCCGGCATGTTCACCGCCAACTCGATGAACTGCCTGGTCGAGGCGCTCGGCCTGGGCCTGCCCGGCAACGGCTCGGTGCTCGCCACGCACGGCAAGCGGCGCGCCCTGTTCGAGCGCGCCGGCTCGCTGGCCGTGGAGCTGGCGGAGCGCTACTACGCCAAGGACGACGAGTCGGTGCTGCCGCGCTCGATCGCCACCCCCGCGGCGTTCGGCAACGCCATGGCGATGGACGTGGCGATGGGCGGTTCGACGAACACCGTGCTGCACCTGCTCGCCGCGGCCCAGGAGGCGGGCGTCGGCTTCGGCCTCAAGGAGATCGACGAGACCTCGCGCCGCGTCCCGTGCATCGTCAAGGTCGCGCCGAACCGCGCGTCGGCCGACAAGACCTATTACATGGAGGACGTGCACCGCGCGGGCGGCATTCCGGCGATCCTCGGCGAGCTGCGCCGCGGCGGAGTGCTCGACGAGGGCGTGCACGCGGTGCACGCCGAGTCGCTCGGCGCGTGGCTGGACGAGTGGGACGTGCGCGCGGCCGATCCGTCGGCCGCCGCGGTCGAGCTCTTCCACGCGGCGCCCGGCGGCGTGCGCACGACCGAGCCGTTCTCCACGGAGAACCGCTGGGACAAGCTCGACCTGGACGGCGCGGGCGGGTGCATCCGCGGCCTCGAGCACGCGTACACGAAGGACGGCGGCCTCGCGGTGCTCTGGGGCAACCTCGCCGCGGACGGCGCGATCGTGAAGACCGCGGGCGTGGCCGAGGAGATCTGGACCTTCAGCGGCCCGGCACGCGTGTTCGAGAGCCAGGACCAGGCCGTCGAGGCGATCATGAACAACCGGGTCGTCGCCGGCGACGTCGTGGTGATCCGCTACGAGGGCCCGAAGGGCGGACCGGGCATGCAGGAGATGCTGTACCCGACCGCGTTCCTCAAGGGCAAGGGACTGGGCGCCAAGTGCGCGCTGATCACCGACGGGCGTTTCTCCGGCGGCACCTCGGGCCTGTCCATCGGGCACGTCTCCCCGGAGGCCGCGGCCGGCGGCCTGATCGCGCTGGTCGAGGAGGGCGACACGGTCTCGATCGACATCCGCACCCGCGCGCTGGAACTGGACGTCCCGGCCGAGGTGCTGGCCGAGCGCCGCGCCGCGCTGGAGTCCGGTCACGGCTACAAGCCGAAGGACCGCGACCGGCCCGTCTCGCTCGCGCTCAAGGCGTACGCGCTGCTGGCCACGTCCGCCGCCACCGGGGCGGTGCGCGACCGGGCCATGCTCGAGGGCTGAGACAGGTAGGAAGGGTAAGGGACTCGGGGTGCTCTCCTTCGATCCGGTCCAGCGGGCCTTCGAACTCTGGCAGGACCGCTGGGGCGAGTCGAGCTCGATGCGCGCGGTCACCTCGCTGATGCGCGCGCACCAGCTCGTCCTCGCCGAGGTGGACGCGATAGTGAAGCCGTACGGCCTGACGTTCGCGCGCTACGAGGCCCTGGTGCTGCTGGTCTTCAGCAAGAAGGGCTCCCTCCCGCTGTCGAAGATCGGCGAGCGCCTCCAGGTGCACCCGACGTCGGTGACGAACATCATCGACCGGCTGGAGAAGTCCGACCTGGTCACCCGCAGGCCCAACCCGAACGACGGCCGCGGCGTGCTCGCCGAGATCACCGAGCAGGGCCGCCGCGTGGCGGAGAAGGCGACGGCCGATCTGATGGCCGCCGAGTTCGGCCTCGGCGCCCTGAGCACCGAGCAGCACGACTCGCTCTTCGCCACGCTGCGGGATCTACGCCTGGCCTCCGGCGACTTTGCCGAGGGCTGACACGCTGGAGCCGGCACACGCTCCTCAGTTCGAGGTGATCTTGTTGGTGGCGCTGTCATAGGTGTAGGTCGCGGAGCACTTCTCGTCGGTGGCGTCGTCCTTGTTCCAGACGCAGATCTCCGCTGTGACTTTCCAGGTGCCGACATAGAAGCAGCCGTTGCAGCTGTTCGCGGAGGACTTACCGCCGTCCGAGGCCGAGAGGTCCGCGGTCGTGACGCTCTGGATGGATGAGCTGTAGGTGAATGTGCCCCCGCAACCGGCGGCGGAGCCCGCGGACACGTAGCCGTAGAAGATCGAACTGCTGTAGTCGATCCAGCCCGCGCAGTCGTTCACGGTGACCTCCGAGCCGCTGACCAGGCCCTCGCTGCTGCTCGGACCGGCCGCCGGGCCGCCTGCGGCGGTCGTCCTCGTCGTGGTCTTCGTCACCACCGTCCCGCCGCTCCCCGAGTTCGAGCCGCCTGTGCCGGACGAGCCGCTGCCGCTGCTCGTCGAATGGGAGTCGCTCGCAGCACTCGAATCAGCCGACGCCGATGCTGTTGCCGCCGCGGACGCCGAACTCGATGGATGCGCACTCTGCGACGCCGTGGGCCGAGCGGATGCCGAGGCTCCGGCCTTCGTGCCGGTGTGCGTGTTGGAAACCGAGAAAGTGGGATTGCCGCCGCCCGCCGACGATACGAAAGGCACGTTGTTCGTCGCGATCAGCGTCCCGGCCGTTCCCATGCCCAGGACCAGCGGCAGAATCAGCACCAGCCGCTTCCGCCTGCGATCCTTGCCGTGCGGATTTTCCTTCTCCCTCGCCTGCTTCTCCGCCTCGTCCACGTTCACCGGCTCGAACGCCACCGGCACCGTCTCGGCCTCGGCGTCCACCCCGGCCGACTCCTGCTGCTGCTCCTGTTCCGGCGCTGGTTGCTGTTCCCGCTCCGGCGGCTCGAACTCGGTGACTCCCTCGGCGTCGGCGTGGCTCACCCGGGTCGCGGCGGCGAACTCGGCGCGTATCGCGATCCGCTCCGCGATGACCGCGGGCCACCGCGGACGCCCCGGCGCGACGTGCCGCCCGGCGAGCTCCGCGAGTTCGGCGGCGGACGGCCGTTGCGCGGGGTCCTTCGCGAGACAGGACTCGACGACGTTCGCGAGCTCGCCGTCCAGCGCACGCAGCGCGTACAGATCCGGCGCCTCGTGCACGATGCGGAACAGCAGATCGGTGCCGGAGCCCGCGCCGAACGGCGGTTCGCCCGTCGCCGCGAACGCGATGACGCCGGCCAGGGAGAACACGTCCACCGCCGGAGTCATCGCCTTCACCGCGCGCGCCTGCTCCGGGGCCATGTAGGCGGGCGTGCCGACGATCATCCCGGTGGCCGTCACCGTGCTCTGATCCGCCGCGCGCGCCACCCCGAAGTCGATGAGCGTCACGCCGGAGCCGGTCAGCATCACGTTGGAGGGCTTCAGATCCCGGTGCACCATCTCCAGCGCGGCGACCGCCTTCAGCCGCGCGGCGAGCTCGCGCAGCAGCAGCCACACCGTCTCGATCGGCAGCGACCCGCCGTTCAGGTACACCGAATCGTGCAGCGTGACACCCGGGATGTACTCGGTCGCGAACCACGGCGGCCGCGCCGTCCGGTCCGCCGCCAGCAGCCGCGCGCTGACGCCGGAAGGCAGCCGCGCCTGATTGTCGAGCTCCTGCCCGAAGTGCCGCAGGAAGGTCTTGTCGTTGCTCAGGTAGGGCAGCACCCGCTTGACCGCGGCGTACCCCTCCGGCGCCGCACCGAGATAGACCCGCCCCATTCCTCCGGAGCCCAGTACGGCCTGGATCGGAAAGGCCCCGATCTGCGTCGGGTCCTCGGCCGCCAGCGGCTCGGCGCCGATGCTCGACAGGTCTAAGTGGGATGTCGTCCCCTCATGCGTCACGCGGAGCAGGCTAGTGAGGGCCCGCGGGGACCGGTCCTCAAGCTCGTTCGTACTGCTCAGCGGCCCCCGTCGACAGTTACTTGGACGTCCTAGTACTTTGGAGGCATGAGTAGAGAGCGGTGGCAGGCGGCCTACGAGGCCGCTCGGAAGACCGACCGGGACACCACCACCATCAGCGGTGAGCCCACAGAACCGGTGTACGGACCGGCTACGGACGAGGAAGCCGCAGGTCATCCGGGCTTCGAACGGATCGGCTGGCCGGGGCGGTACCCGTTCACCCGGGGCCTCTACCCGACCGGGTACCGCGGGCGGCCGTGGACGATCCGGCAGTTCGCCGGCTTCGGCAGCGCGGCGGACACCAACGAGCGGTTCCAGGCGATATTGGCGGCGGGCGGCGGAGGGCTCTCCGTCGCCTTCGACATGCCGACGCTGATGGGCCGCGACTCGGACGAGCCGCGCTCGCTCGGCGAGGTGGGGCACTGCGGCGTGGCGATCGACTCGGCGGCCGACATGGACGTGCTGTTCCGGGACATCCCGCTCGGCGACGTGACCACGTCGATGACCATCAGCGGCCCGGCCGTGCCGGTCTTCTGCATGTATGTGGTCGCGGCCGAGCGGCAGGGCTACTCACCTGCCCAGCTCAACGGCACTCTGCAGACGGACATCTTCAAGGAGTACATCGCGCAGAAGGAATGGCTGTTCCCGCCCGAGCCGCACCTGCGCCTGATCGGCGACCTGATGGAGTACTGCGCGAGCGAGATCCCCGCGTACAAGCCGCTGTCGGTCTCCGGGTACCACATCCGCGAGGCCGGGTCGACGGCCGCCCAGGAGCTCGCGTACACGCTGGCCGACGGCTTCGGGTACGTCGAGCTCGGCCTGTCCCGCGGCCTGGACATCGACGTGTTCGCGCCCGGCCTGTCCTTCTTCTTCGACGCGCACATCGACTTCTTCGAGGAGATCGCGAAGTTCCGCGCGGCCCGCCGGATCTGGGCCCGCTGGCTGCGCGACGTGTACGGCGCGAAGACCGACAAGGCGCAGTGGCTGCGCTTCCACACGCAGACGGCCGGCGTGTCCCTCACTGCTCAGCAGCCCGAGAACAACATCGTGCGCACGGCCATCGAGGCACTGTCCGCCGTCCTCGGCGGCACCAACTCGCTGCACACCAACGCGCTCGACGAGGTGCTCGCGCTGCCCTCCGCGAAGGCCGCCGAGATCGCGGTGCGGACGCAGCAGGTCATCCTCGAGGAGACCGGCGTCGCCAACGTCGCCGACCCTCTCGGCGGCTCGTGGTACGTCGAGGCGCTCACCGATCGCATCGAGGCGCAGGCCGAGGAGATCTTCCAGCGCATCAAGGACATCGGCGGCGACGGCACCATCACGTCCGGCCTGTTGCGCGGCATCGACGAGGGCTACTTCACCGGCGAGATCGCCGAGGCCTCATTCCGCTACCAGCAGGCGGTGGAGAAGGGGGAGAAGCGCATCGTCGGCGTCAACGCGCACACGGAGTCGATCGAGGAGCCCCTCGAGATCCTGCGCATCTCGCACGAGGTCGAACTCGCCCAGAACCGCGACCTCGCCGCCCGCCGCGAGCACCGCGACAACGCCGCCGTGCGGGCCGCCCTCGCCGAGCTCAAGCAGGGCGCCGAGGCCGAGGGCGTGAACCTCATCGCCCCGATGCTCGACGCCGTCCGCGCGGAGGCCAGCCTCGGCGAGATCTGCGGCGTCCTCAAGGACGTCTTCGGCACTTACACGGAGCCCGCGCGGTTCTAGCCGCGATGAGCTGACGACGGGCCCCCGGCGCGATCCGGGGGCCCGCGGTTCTTCTAGTACCCGGCGTTGTACGGGTTGCCGTACTGGTCGACCGGCTGGTTGCCGATGCCCTTCGGGTTCTCGCCGTACTTGTTCGGCCCCGGCTTGCTGTCCTGGCAGAGGAACACGATCAGGACGATGATGCCTATGCAGGTGAACACGATCAGGTTCCACCAGCCGCTGCGGCCCGTGTCGTGCAGCCGGCGCACGGACACCGCGAGGCCGGGCAGGAAGACCGCGAGGCCGTAGATCGTGTCGAGCAGCGGGAACTTCACAGCGGCGCCGATGAGCTCGACGACCAGGCTGATGACGAAGTTCACGAGCGTGAACTGCCAGTACTCCGCGCGTCGCGCCCGCCCCTCGAACCCGACGTAGTTTTTGAGCACGCCGGTGTAATAGTTGATCAAGTTCCCCTCCATGGGCATCAGAACGATGAAACCGCGCGGCAGCCGCGCGGTCGCATGAAGCTATTGGCCTGACGCCTTACGTGTCAACAGATACATGTGCACGTATTAGGGAACGTTCGGGGACGAATTCACCCACCCAGATACTTCTGTAGCGCCTCGCGCGCCCGTGCGCTCGACTCCGCGGTCTCGGCGATGCCTCTCGCCAGGGCGGAGATCCATTCGTCCAGGCCGACCTGCTGCCGGGAGAGCACGACGCCGCGCACCTCCTTGCAGATCTCGCCGACGGGTCGGCCGCGGTCCATGCGCAGGCTGAGCCGGACGTCGCCGAGGGATACGTCCAGCGACGTGACCGTGCCCTCGCGGCCGGCCACCCGGTCCGACATGCTGCGCTTGCGCTCCACCTGGACCGCGCCCTGCGGCAGGGACTCGACCAGGTTCACCGACAACACCTTGGCGTAGACGTCCAGGTCGGCGCTGTCCTGGCGCAGCGCGGCGGCCAGCAGTTCCACATCCATGCTGTCGGAGCCGGTCGGCTCCAGTTCTCCACCCATGGAACCCATGGTCTCAGTTGTCCAGCGACAGCACCATGGTGGGCCGGTCGATCACGTGGTCGGCACGCAGCGGGCGCACCGCGGTGCCGATCGCGAAGAACTCGGTGGTGTGGCCGCCCCAGGTGTGTGAGTGCTGCTTCAACTGCACGCCCACGATGCCCTCGGCGTGCAGCGTCTCGGCCTCCGCCTGCATCCGGCTCATCGCGAGCTCACGAGCGTCGTACAGCGCCTGGGTGTACTGCGGGATCTCCACGTTCCTGCCCATGTTGCCGAGCACCTGGCCGAAGCGCTGGTGGGCGATGTGGTACACGCACGAGCCCATCACCAGGTCCAGCGGCGCGTAGCCGGCCCGGATCAGCGTCCAGAAGTCCTGGCCGCTCAGGTCCGAGGTGAACGGCTTGCCCTTGTTGTTGCGCCAGCCGTGCGCGTGGTCGCCGTGGTCCACGCCGTCCTCCGCCTTCACCGCGGTGCCGATGGCGATGAACTCGGCGATGTCCGCGCCGAACTCCTTGAACTCGACGTCGAGGCGCACGCCGACGATGCCGTCCGCGCCGAGCGCGCTGGCCTCGGCCTCCATCCGGCTCATCGCCAGCTCCCGGGCGTGGTACATCGCCTGCGAGAGGACGTCCATCTCCTGGTTCTTCGACCAGCGGCCCAGCTGGATGCCCACGTGGTAGATGCTCGAGCCGAGCACCAGGCCGAGCGGCCGGAACCCGACCTCGCGCACCAGCAGGAACTCGTTGACCGTCAGGTCGGAGGTGAAGATGCCGCCCTTGCCGGGCTGCAGCTGCGACAGCCGGCGCATCGCGTCCTCGGGCACGCCCTCGTCGTGCAGGGTCTTCGCGGTGGTCTCGTCGGTCATCTCACAAACCTGCCGTCTTCTTGTAGTCGAGGCGCATGATGGTGAGGGCCTTGGGAGCGGGTTCCCGGTGGGAGCGCTCGAAGCGGGCGATGGACGTGCCGAGCAGGAAGGCCTCGGCGATGTGGTCGCGTCCCCCCTGGTAAGCCGGGCACTCGCGCTCCCCGATGCGCAGGTCCACCTCGTCCACCACGACGCCGTCGCCGCCGTGCTGGCGCGCGTCCTTCATCAGCTGGTTGCGCGCGTCGTGCCGGGCGTTGTTGATCAGCTGCGTGTAGCCGGGCACTTCCTGGTTGCCGGCCCAGCGGCTCAGCGCCGCGCGGGTGCGGTAGTCGTCGTGCCGGGAGGCGATCGAGATGCCGAGGACCAGTCCGGTCGGCACGTAGCCCGCGTGGATCAGCTTGGCGAACTCCTGGCCGGTCACGTGCGAGGTGAACGGCTTCTTGGGCCGCACCTTCCCGCGGGCCCGCACGGCCGTGCCGAGCGCGGTGAACTCCAGGCCGCCGGTCACGAAGCGCTGCACCTTGAGCGCCGCCCCGACGATGCCGTCCCCGCCGAGCGCCTGGCACTCGGCGACCGCCCTGCCGATCGCGGTCTGCCGGGCCGTGTACATGGCCTGCACCAGCGCGCTGAACGGGGCCCACGCGCGCGAGGAGACATCGGTCGACAGGCCCTGCCCGAGGTAGCCGCTCCAGGCGCCCGAGCAGCCGTATCCGCCCTGGTAGCCGATCTGGTACACGGCAGTACCGAGCACCTGGCCGACCGGGTCGAAGCCGACTCCCTTGATCGCGTTGAACTCCTGCGTGCTCAGCGCCGAGCCCCAGGTCGCCGTGTTCCGGATCTCGTGCATCCGGGCGCGCGCGGCTTCGGGTAGCCCACTCTCCCAGGTCTGCGCCATGATGCCTCCGGGTCGCTTCGGCGGGAACTGAGGTTATCTCCCGTCGCCCAGGGTATTGCATGGGGCGTCCCAGGCGAACGTAGGGAGTGTGCATTTTCATGGCTCGAACCGGGTCGCGGGCCTGGCCCGGGTCCTGGCGTCCGCTGGGTCTCAGCTTCGACGGCCAAGGGGTGAACGCCGCGCTGTGGGCGGCCGGGGCGAGCGGCGTTGACCTGTGCCTGTTCGAGGAGGACGGCACCGAGCACCGGGTCCCGCTGACCGAGTCCACCTTCCACGTCTGGCACGGCTACGTGCCCGGGGTGGAACCCGACCAACGTTACGGCTTTCGGGTGTACGGGCCCTGGGAGCCGGAGCTCGGCCACCGCTGGAACCCGGAGAAGGTGCTGCTCGACCCGTACGCCCGCGCGGTGACCGGCGACTTCGAGCTCGACGACGCCGTGTACGGTCAGAACCCCGGCGATTCGGCACCCTTCGTGCCCAAGGGCGTCGTGGTCGACGAGCGGGACGGCGCCGACACCGGACCCCGGCCGTTCACGCCGTGGTCGGAAACTGTTATTTACGAGGCGCACGTGCGCGGACTGACGATGCGTCACCCCGGAGTGCCCGAGGAGCTGCGCGGCACGTACGCGGGCCTGGCGCACCCGGCCGTGATCGACCACCTGGTCAACCTCGGCATCACGGCGGTCGAGCTGCTGCCGGTGCACCACTTCGTCTCCGAGCCGCACCTGCTCGAGCGCGGCCTGGTCAACTACTGGGGCTACAACTCGATCGGCTACTTCGCCCCGCACGCCGGCTACAGCGCCGCGGTACGGCGCGGCCGGCGCGGCGGTCAGGTGCGCGAGTTCCAGGAGATGGTCGCCGCACTGCACCACGCCGGGATCGAGGTCATCCTCGACGTCGTCTACAACCACACGGCCGAGGGCGGCGAGAACGGCCCGACGCTCTCCTTCCGCGGCATCGACAACGACTGTTACTACCGGCTCGGCGAAGACCCCGCGACGTACCAGGACTACACCGGCTGCGGCAACACGCTGAACGTGACCCAGCCGCACGTCATCCAGCTGATCACCGACTCGCTGCGGTACTGGGCCACGCAGATGGGCGTGGACGGCTTCCGCTTCGACCTCGCCTCGGCGCTCGCCCGCTCGATGCACGACGTGGACAAGCTCTCCTCCTTCCTCACCGTGATCTCGCAGGACCCGGTGCTGCAGGACGTGAAGCTGATCGCCGAGCCCTGGGACGTCGGGCAGGGCGGCTACCAGGTCGGCGAGTTCCCGCCGCTGTGGACCGAGTGGAACGACAAGTTCCGGGACACCGCCCGCGACTTCTGGCGCGGCGGCCGGCCCGACGTGCGCGATCTGGCCTACCGGATCTCGGGCTCGTCCGACCTCTACCAGGACGACGGCCGCCGCCCCTACGCGTCGATCAACTTCATCACCGCGCACGACGGCTTCACGATGCGCGACCTCGTCACCTACGAGCAGAAGCACAACGAGGCGCACGGCGAGGACAACCGGGACGGCAGCAACGACAACCGGTCCAGCAACTACGGTGTCGAGGGGGAGACCGACGACCTGAAGCTGAACCTGGTCCGCCGCCGTCAGATCCGCAACCTGCTGGGCATGATGCTGCTGGCCACGGGCGTGCCGATGCTGGTCGCCGGCGACGAGTTGGGCCGCACCCAGGGCGGCGACAACAACGCCTACTGCCTGGACGACGAGACCAGCTGGCTGGACTGGTCGCTGCTCAAGCATCCCGAGTGGCGCAGCCTGCTCGACCTGACGCGCCGCCTGATCCACCTGCGCAGACAGCATCCCGTGCTGCGGCAGCGCGTCTTCTTCAGCGGCCAGCCGGCGTTCCCCGGCGGGCTGCAGGACATCGCCTGGTTCCGTCCGGACGCCAAGGAGATGACCGACGCGGACTGGTTCGCCCCGGCAAGCGTGCTCGGGGTGTATCTGTCCGGCCAGGACATCCGCGGCCGCGGTCCGCACGGCGAGCGGATCACCGACGACAGCTTCCTCCTGGTGCTGCACGCGGGCGCCGAGGAGCTCGAATTCACCCTCCCGGGTGACCCGTGGGCCCGCTGGTACCAGGTCGTCGTCGACACCACGCTCGACGCCGACCCCGGAGCCCGGGACGACGACGTGCTCGGCGCCGGAACGCCCGTCATCCTGGCGCCGCGCTCCTTGCTGCTGCTCCGCGCCGACCACGAACTGTGGAACCCCACGTAGCCCGCGGCGGCTTCCCCGGCGAATCAGTATTCTTCATCGGCCGTTCATCGCGGCTTCATCTCCGCTGCGTACCGCTCATATGAGCTGTCCTTCACCGCACGGACATCGAACACCGGTACGGTCTTTTTCCGCGTACCGGCGTCTTGCCATCCGGACGCGTGTTGTACGCTGGCGGGTGCTTTCGGAGCGAAGGTCTCCCGGGCCGGCCGATCTACCCGGATTGCGCGGCTCGGTGGGTGATGTGGGCGATTGATCCACTACGCCCCGTGTTCTTCCATTTGCGGTGAGAACAACCTTATGGCCGAGTGATCACGGTTACGCAACGGAGCTCCGCCAGATCTTCCCAAATGCTGGACGCTGGGAGAGGCTTCACTCCGAAAACAGCTGGGACTTTGGCATCAAAACACCGGGCGCGGCGGTGATCCCTGCCGCGAAACGGTGGGAAAACGCCGGTCGAACCGACCAGAAGACAGGACACGACGCGATGACCTTGATCGAGGACGCGGGGGACGCGAGCTTCACGCCCGAAGTCGCGGCCGCCGCCGGTGTCGGCAAGATCGAGGGTCGCTCCCTCAGCCGCATCGCGTGGAACCGGTTCAAGAAGGACCGGGTCGCGGTCGTCAGCGGGATCTTCATCATCGTGCTGATCGTGGCGGCCATCGCGGCGCCGCTGCTCTCCGGCATCGAGGGCTCAGACCCCTACACACTGCACACCAACCTGATCGACCCGAACTACCAGGTCCCGATCGGCGGCGGCGGCGGCATATCCGGGACGCACTGGCTCGGCATCGACATGCCCGGCGGCCGCGACCTGTTCTCCCGCGTCATCTACGGCGCGCGCATCTCCCTGATGGTCGCCGGTGGTTCCACCGTGCTGGCCATCATCATCGGCGTGGCCATGGGCATGATCGCCGGCTACTTCGGCGGCTGGATCGACGCTGTGATCAGCCGCACGATGGACGTGCTGCTCGCCTTCCCGCTGCTGCTGTTCGCGATCTCGCTGGCCGTGGTGATCAACGAGAACCCCACGTTCCTCGGTTTCAGCGGCCTGACGCTCCAGGTCGGCATGCTCTGGGTGATCATCGGCTTCTTCTCCTGGCCGTACATGGGCCGCATCATCCGGGGCCAGGTGCTCGCCCTGCGCGAGCGCGAGTTCGTCGACGCGGCCCGGGTGCTCGGCGCCAAGCCGAGCCGGATCCTCGTCAAGGAGCTCCTGCCGAACCTCGTCGCGCCGATCATCATCTACGCCACGCTGCTGATCCCCACCAACATCCTGTTCGAGGCCGCGCTGTCCTTCCTCGGCGTGGGCATCCAGGAGCCGACCGCGTCCTGGGGACTGATGCTGGACCGGGCCATCAACTACTACCAGTCGGACCCCGAGTTCCTGCTCGTGCCCGGCATCGCGATCTTCCTCACCGTGCTGGCCTTCAACCTGCTCGGCGACGGATTGCGGGACGCCCTCGATCCGAAGGCCTCCCGGTGACTCTCCCAACTCTCGGCACCACGACGTGCTCGACCGTAGAAAAGGGGCTTTGGAGCGCAATGCGTAGAAAGCGAATAGTCGCGAGCTCCGCGATGGTGGCAGCTGTCGGCCTGACGCTCGCCGCCTGTGGAAACAGCTCAGGCGGTTCGAGCTCCGCGGGGGCCGGCTACAACGCCGCGTTGACCAGTGTGGTCAACGCCAGCAGCTCGACCACCGGAAACGTCGTACTGGAGGACGCCTCCGCGCTCCAGTCGGCGGACCCGAATGCCACGTATGACGCCACCGACTGGAACGTCTCGCGGCTCTGGGCGCGGACCATGCTCGCCTTCGACGAGCAGCCGGGCAAGGCGTCCAACAGCATCACCGAGGACCTTTCGACCGGCCTCGGCAAGTCCTCGAACAACAACCAGACATGGACCTACACGGTCCGCGACGGCGTCAAGTTCTCCAACGGAGACCCGGTCACCGCCCTGGACGTCGCGTACTCGATCTCCCGCTCCGGCGGTTGGGGCTCGATCATCACCGGTGGTCCGAGCTACTTCAAGGAGTACATCAACAACACGAACACCAAGGCGGGCACGCTGGAGACCAGCGCCAGCCAGGTGCCGAGCCTGCTGCCGTCGGGCATCACGGTCAGCGGCCAGACGATCACCTTCAAGCTGAACCAGCCGGTGTCGGACTTCGACTACCTGATGACGCTGCCGGAGACCGCTCCGTTCGACATCCAGGCCGGCGCCGACCAGGGCACCAGCTACGCGAACCACGTGATTTCCTCCAGCTCGTACGAGGTCCAGTCGTACTCGCCGGACAGCCAGATGGTTCTGGTCCCGAACCCGAACTACTCGTCCTCGACGGACCCGAACAATCTGCACAAGGTGCACGCGGCCAAGATCACGATCAAGGTCAACGTCTCGCAGACCACGATCGACCAGGACATCCTGCACAGCCGCGCGCAGGCTGACATCGGCGCCGTCGGCGTGGACACCTCCTCGCAGGGCACGATTCTGGGCAACCCGACCGACAAGGCCCTGGCCGACGACCCGGTGGACGGCTTCGAGGACTACCTCGCGCTGAACACCCAGGTCGCCCCGCTGGACAACCTCGACTGCCGCCAGGCGATCGAGTACGCCATCAACAAGGCGCAGGTCCAGTCAGTCGCGGGTGGCGCCATCGGCGCCGGCCAGATCGCCACGACGATCATCCCGCCGACCGTCAACGGCTACGTGGACACCAACGTCTACGCGACCGGCGGCAACATCGGCGACGTGAGCAAGGCGAAGGGCCTGGTCTCCTCCTGCCAGACGGCCGAGGGCTCCAAGTGGAACCCGACGGTGAACGTCAGCGCGTTCTCCGACCAGCCGAAGAACGTCGACATGAGCAACGCGATCGTCACCGAGCTCAACGCGATCGGCTTCACCTCCAGCGTGAAGCAGTTCAAGTTCTCCAACTGGGGTACCACGATCGGTAACTTCAGCTGGGAGAAGAGCAACCGCGTGCTGGTCGCCAACGCCGCGTGGGGTCCCGACTTCCCCGACGGCAACGGCTTCCTGCAGTTCATGGTCGGTTCCGCCGGTGTGAACTACTCGAGCAACGCGTCGAACTACTCGTACTGGTCCGACAACACCTTCATGGGCTACCTGAAGCAGGCCGAGGAGACCAGCGACTCGTCCGCTCGTAACGCGCTGTGGGCCAAGGCCGACGCGTACGCCCTGCAGCAGGCGGTCATCGTCCCGCTGCTGGACGCCACCGCGCTCGACGTCCGCTCGAAGAACGCGACCAACGTCTACTTCATGGACGCCTACGGCGCGTACGACTTCGCCGCGATCGGTGCCACCGGCTGACCTACCGGTCAACAGGCACCGAAGTACGAAGTAACAGCAGTATCCAGCACTAACTCGACCGCTCTTCCCTTAGAGAAGGCAGGTGAAGGCGGGTTAGGTGCGATCGGCCCGGTCCCCACCGGGATCGGGCCGATCGCACCGGCGCCGCATCAGTATGCTCATGTTCATTGTTCGGCGCCTTTTCGCCGCCGTGGGGCTCCTTCTTGTCGTCACCCTCGCGACGTTCTTCATCTTCTACATCCTGCCCCAGTGGGGCGGGGAGAGCATTCAGGAGATGGCGCGGCAGTATGTCGGCCGCAACACCTCCCCGGCCGCTCTGCAGGGCGTGATCGACCGGCTCGGCTTCGACAAGCCCTTCTTCGTGCAGTACTTCGACTACGTCAAGGGCATCGTCGTCGGCACGCAGTACAGCAACGGCACCAGCCTGGTGCAGTGCAACGCGCCGTGCCTCGGCTACTCCTTCCGCAACTACACGCAGGTGTGGCCGACGATCCTGCAGTACTTCCCGGTCACCCTCTCGCTCGCCATCGGCGGCGGCGTGCTCTGGCTCGGCTTCGGCGTCGTCTCCGGCGTGATCTCGGCTGTGCGCAAGGGCTCGTTCATGGACCGGTTCTTCATGGGCATCTCGCTCACCGGCGTCTCGCTGCCGGTCTACTTCGTCGGCCCGCTGCTCGCGCTGGTGCTGGCGTACAACAACAACATTCTTCAGGTGCCCTCGTACACGCCGATCACGCAGAACGCCGGGTCCTGGTTCGCCGGCCTGCTCATCCCGTGGTTCGCGCTGGCCTTCAGCTTCGCGGCCCTGTACACCCGGCTCACCCGCGGCGGCATGCTCGACGCGATGAACGAGGATTTCACCCGCACCGCGCGAGCCAAGGGCCTGCCCGAACGCACGGTCATCTTCAAACACGCGCTGCGCGCCGCGATCATCCCGATCGTCACCATCTTCGGCCTGGACCTCGGCAGCGTGCTCGGCGGTGCCGTGCTGGTGGAGAAGTCGCTGAGCCTCAACGGAATCGGCTCGCTGGCCATCACCTCGATCGGCAACCAGGACTTCCCGACGGTCGCGGGCATCACGCTGTTCGGCGCGTTCTTCATCATCATGGCGAACCTGATCGTGGACGTGCTGTACGCGTCGCTCGATCCGAGGGTGAGGGTCTCGTGACGCCGTCCCGTCATTCCGCCGACCGATCGAAGTCCACCCCGGGAGCACAGTCCATGAACACCGAAGACGCGCGGACCGGCGCGCGCCCCTTCCTCGACGTGCGTGATCTGCACGTGCACTTCGGCACCGAGGACGGCCTGGTCAAGTCCGTGGACGGGGTCAGCTTCTCGCTGGAGCGCGGCCAGACCCTCGGCATCGTGGGCGAGTCGGGTTCCGGCAAGTCCGTCACCTCGCTCTCCCTGCTCGGCCTGCACAAGCGGGCCGACCGCAAGGGCAAGGGCGGCGCCCGGATCACCGGCGAGATCCTGCTGGACGGCGAGGACCTGGTCTCCGCCGAGCCCGCGCGGGTGCAGGAGCTGCGCGGCAACAAGATGGCGATGATCTTCCAGGATCCGCTCTCCGCGCTGCACCCCTACTTCACCGTCGGCTCGCAGCTGACCGAGGCCTACCGGGTGCACAACAAGGTCTCGAAGTCGGCCGCGCGCAAGCGGGCGATCGAGATGCTCGACCGGGTCGGCATCCCGCAGCCGAACTCGCGGGTGGACGACTACCCGCACCAGTTCTCCGGCGGTATGCGGCAGCGCGCGATGATCGCCATGTCGCTGATGTGCGACCCGCAGCTGCTGATCGCCGACGAGCCGACCACGGCCCTGGACGTGACGGTGCAGGCGCAGATCCTCGACCTGATGCGGGACCTGCAGAAGGAGTTCGGCTCGGCGCTGATCATCATCACCCACGACCTCGGCGTGGTGGCGGAGCTCGCTGACGACATCATGGTCATGTACGGCGGCAAGGCGGTCGAATACGGACCGGCCAAGGCCGTGTTCAGCTCGCCGGAGCACCCGTACGCGTGGGGTCTGCTCGGCTCGATGCCGCGGCTCGACCGCCCGGTCCTCGACCGGCTGGTGCCGATCCCGGGCAACCCGCCGTCGCTGATCAACGTGCCCTCCGGCTGCTCCTTCCACCCGCGCTGCGGCTTCACCGAGCTGTGCGGACGGTACAGCGCGATCGGCCAGGACGTGTGCAGCACCACCGTTCCCGAGCTGGAGCCGACCGCGGGCGAGCCGGGCCACCTGGTCCGCTGCCACCTGCCGGTCGAGGTACGCCGGCAGACTTTCGACGAACAGATCAGGACTCACCTGTGAGCACGGACAACTTCGCGAACCCCGTGTCCGAGGCCGTGGTCGGCGGTACCACCGTGGCCGACCCCGACGCGCTGCTGAGCGTGTCCGGCCTGCAGATGCACTTCCCGGTGCGCCGCGGGCTGCTGCGCCGCACCGTCGGCGCGGTCCGGGCCGTGGACGGCGTGGACTTCAGCGTCCGCCCCGGCGAGACCCTGGGCCTGGTCGGCGAGTCCGGCTGCGGCAAGTCCACCACCGGACGGATGCTGACCCGGCTGCTCGAGCCCACCGGCGGCTCGATCAGCTTCCAGGGCCACGACATCACGCACCTGTCGCAGGGCCAGCTGCGCCCGCTGCGCCGGGACATCCAGATGGTCTTCCAGGACCCGCAGTCCTCGCTCAACCCGCGGCACACCATCGGCACGATCGTCGGCGCGCCCTACGAGATCCAGGGCGTCGAGACGCCGAACGGCACCAAGCGCGCCGTGCAGGACCTGCTCGAGCTCGTCGGCCTCTCGCCGGAGCACTACAACCGCTACCCGCACGAATTCTCCGGCGGCCAGCGCCAGCGCATCGGCATCGCCCGCGCCCTCGCGCTCAAGCCGAAGCTGCTGGTCGCGGACGAGCCGGTCTCCGCGCTCGACGTGTCGATCCAGGCGCAGGTCGTCAACCTCTTCGAGGACATCCAGAACGAGCTGGGCCTGGCGTACGTGTTCATCGCGCACGACCTGTCCGTCGTCCGGCACATCTCGGACCGGGTCGCGGTCATGTACCTCGGCAAGATCATGGAGATCGCCCCCCGCGACGACCTCTACGCCTCGGCCCGGCACCCGTACACCCAGGCGCTGCTCTCTGCGGTTCCGATCCCGGACCCGGAGCGCAAGAGCGAAGAGGCCAACCGCGAGCGGATCCTGCTGCAGGGCGACGTCCCCTCGCCGCTCAACCCGCCGTCCGGCTGCCGCTTCCGCACCCGCTGCTGGAAGGCCCAGGACATCTGCGCCAGCCAGGAGCCCCCGCTGCTCCAGATCGGCGGCATCCACCCGACCGGCGCCGAGCACAGGGTGGCCTGTCACTTCCCGGACTAGCACCGGCGCGGCGACCGGCGTCGGATCCGGCGCCGCACCTTATATAGGGCCCTGCTTCGCGAGAGGCGGGGCCCTCAGGCGTTCTGGCGACCGTGGCACGGCAGGCTCATCCGTGCGGTACGCGTGGGCAGCGCCACTCCGCCCAGCAGAACGCTCACCGCCGCCGACGCCAGCAGGCCCAGCAGCAGGGACGTGCCATTTCTGGTGACCGCGAAGGCCGCGCTCGTCTGGCTGAGCGCCGCTACCGACATGGCGATCAGCGACATCGCCGCGTTGACGCGTCCCAAGGCCCGCTCCGGTACGACCGCAACCGTGTGCGTGGAGATGACGGTGCGGAACGTCGGCGCGGTCGTCCACATGAGCGGCAGGACGATGCACGCGGCCCACACGCTTCTGACCGCGGCGAAGACGATGAAGGAACCTGCCCACACGACCGCATGGACGGCCGTTATGTCCGCGGGTGGGATTCGCGTGAACACACGCTTGGCGAAGACGGATCCGACGAGCAGCCCGACCGACTGCAGGCCCAGGATCACTCCGGCGAGAGACGCGTGGCCCTGTTGCACGGCTCGAAACAGCGTCAGGTAGACGCACACCTGAAGTCCGAAGTTGAGCACGCCCGTGCCGACTGTCAGCAGGAGGAGGGACCGCCTGGCCGATAGTGCGGAAAATCCCGCCGTCGCGGTACGCAGCCACGGCTCGCGTGCCGGGCTTTGCCGTGGTTCCGGTGCGGGGACTCGTACGGTGCGCAGGAATACGAACGAGATCAGGTAAGAAGCACTGTCGACCAGGAATGGGATCGCCGGGTGCTCCACGACGATCGCGGCGCTGATCATCGGAGCGAGCAGGGAGATCGCCGAGTCGCGCGTTGAGCTCATGGTCAGCGCTTGTGCGAAATCGTCGGCCTGGACGACTCTCGGACTCATCGCGCTGTCCGCGGCGCTGAACGCCGCGGAGAAGACGGCCACGAGCAGCACGGTCGCGTAGACCACCGTGATCGGCGGCAGATGTGGGCCGAGAAGGAGCAGGCCCAACGCGATCAGCAGCACGAAGCGGCCGCAGTCCGCGACGAGCATGATCGCGCGGTGCGGAACCCGATCGACGATCAGCCCGGCGACGATGCCGAATGCGATATTGCCGCCGTAGCCGCAGGCCGACACGATTCCGGCCGCGAGCGGGTCGCGGTAGTCGGCGAGTACGACGAGCGGCACGGCCGCGTACGTGAACTGAGAACCGATGACCGAAGACATCCGCGCGAAGTAGTACCTGCGGAAGCGCCGATTGCGCCGGAGCAGGTCGAGGCCGTCGCCGGGTATGAGCCGCTTCATCAGGCCGCAGAGAATATCAGCGGCGAAGTTTCAACGGCGCGGGATCGCCCGACTCAGCGGTGCTCGGAGGCGTCCAGGAGTTCGTCCACGTAGCGGGTGGCGGCGTCGCGGTGGGCGCGGGCCAGGCCGGCCTCGCGGTCGAGGCGCTTGAGGGCGCGGCAGATCTGGCCGGTCGGGCACTCGCCCGGGGTGCACGGCACGCGGGTTCCGGCGGCGCTCAGTCCGGGGAACGCTCCGCAGTACTCCGCGGGAGGCGCGGCCGGGGTCGTCTTCATGTTGAGCACATTACGTGATAGATCGCCCGCGTTCGGTGATCTGTCGTGGTTGGTGTGCGGTTGAGCGTGGCCGCGTGTCGCCGGACGCCGGTCGCCGGTCGTCGAGGGCTGGGGGCTGGGGCTGGGGGATCGCGCGACGATAGGTGACACGTGGCCACGCCCGGAATCAGGTGCCGTTGACGGCCTGGCATGCTCCCTGCGTGGAGCTAGAGCCGGAACTCGGTTGCGGTGAGGCGGTCAGCTGGTTGCCCGTGGCGTACGCGTCGACCGTGCCGGTCTGGTTCGGCTGCGCGCTGTCGCCGAATGCGGGGTCGACGTATCCGTCGTACCGGTAGCACTGGATGTTCGCCTTCGAGACGGCGTAGCTGTAGACCCAGGCCTCGCCGGCGACGTAGTTGTAGTAGTTCGGGTTCACGGCCTCGATCTGCAGCGTGCGGTGGACGATGACACGCTCGGTGTCCGACGGATTCGAGACCGGGCTGACCACGTAGACGAAGACGTAATCCGCCGTCAGAAGCGCGGTGTGGCCCTGTGATCCGGCGGCCGCCGACATCGAGCCGTTCACCTTGACCGTGTGGCCGACCAGGCGTGTCGTCGCGGGATTGAAGCGGGTGACCAGCTGGACCGGATCGTGCTCGTAGCTCGGCTGAGCCAGCCAGGAGTTCAGTTTCCTCGCCGTGCCGCTGGACGGATCGAGCAGCTTCGTGAAGTCGCTGACCGAGCCGCCGTCGAGGACGGTCGCGTCCAGGCCGCCCGCCTCCATCAGCTTCTCCAGCTCCTGATAGCCCTCCGCGATATAGCCGCTGCCGACGCCGTTGACCGCCGCCGCCTTGGGGAGGACGAAGCCGGCCTCGTTGTCCGCCCAGTTGAGCGCCGGGGAGCCGGTGAAGTACTGGTCGTCCTTGTTGGTGAAGGTCGGAGTCGGCGAGGCCGAAGCGGAGCGCGACGCGTCGGCCTTGGTGGCGGCTGCCGTCCACGGCGCGGCGGTGCCCGCGGGAGCCGCGTTCAGCGGGGTGGGGGAGTGGTGACGCGGCCAGAGGCCGAACGCGATCACGCCGACGAGCAGCAGCCCGACGAGCCACTTGGCCGAGGCCCGCGCCCGATCGCGCCGCTTCTTGCGCGGAGAGCCCCAGGGGTCCTGCGGATGCGTCGGATACGCGGATGGCTGCCGGCCCGTGTCCTTCGGCTCTTCGCCCTCGGGCCCCTCCCCGGACGGGTTAACCCTCTGACTCATTTGCGGATCAGGACTCGATTCTCTGCGCGCGCGGGAGGCGCGACCTCCCCCAAGGTGACATGGCTTCAGTACGGTATTGCCTCGCGCGCCACGGCACGCCCGGGCCGTGATAACCATCTGATAACAGGCAATGGCGATTCGGGTCCGAGTGGCTCTAATGGTGTGACCCAGCACACATTACTGAACGGTAGTTTCGTCGGCGATCCCCACTACGATGTCCGAAGAAGAGAGTTCGTTCCCCACGGAGGCTCCGGAGCATGAATATCGTCGTCCTGGTGAAGCAGGTGCCGGATACGGCCGCGGACAAGCGGCTGGACCCGGACACCCTGGCCGTGGACCGCGGCGCGGTCGACGGACTGATCAACGAGATGGACGAGTTCGCCGTCGAAGAGGCGCTGCAGCTCGTCGAGAAGCACGGCGGCGAGGTCACGGTCGTCTCGATGGGCCCGGAGGACGCCACCGACGCCTATAAGAAGGCGCTGCAGATGGGCGCCCACAAGGCCGTCTTCCTCACCGACCCCGCGCTGGCCGGCTCGGACGCGCTCGCCACCTCGGAGGCGCTCGCGAAGGTCCTCGGCACCCTCGAGTACGACCTGCTCATCTTCGGCTCCGAGGCCTCGGACGCGCGCACCTCGCTGGTGCCGGCGCTGCTGGCCGAGCGGCTCAGCCTGCCGCAGCTGACGTTCGCCGCCAAGGTCGAGGTGGACGACTCCGCCATCCGCATCAACCGGCTCACCGACTACGGGCACGACGTCGTCGAGGCCACGCTGCCCGCCGTCGTCTCCGTGGTCGAGAAGATCAACGAGCCGCGCTACCCCTCCTTCAAGGGCATCATGGCCGCGAAGAAGAAGCCGGTGGAGACGCTCGACCTGGCCGCTATCGGCCTCGACGCCGCTTCCGCGGGCTGGGCCGGCTCGCACACGAAGGTGGTCGACGCGACCGTGGCCCCGCCGCGCGCCAAGGGCACCATCGTCACCGACGAGGGCAACGGCGGCGTCGAGCTCGTCGAGTTCCTCGCCACCAAGAAGTTCGTCTAGGCCAGGGAAGGGAAACCGAATCACATGTCTGAGATCCTCGTCCTGGTCGAGCACACCGACGGCGACGTCAAGAAGGTCACCCTCGAGCTGCTGACCAAGGCCCGCGAGCTCGGCACGCCGAGCGCGGTGTTCGTCGGCGCCGGCTTCGAGAAGGCCAAGGACAAGCTCGGCGAGTACGGCGCGGCCAAGGTGTACGTCGGCGAGTCCGCCGAGCTGACCGGCTACGTCGTCGCCCCCAAGGCCGAACTGCTGGCCAAGCTGGTGGCCGACGCGTCGCCCGCCGCCGTGCTGGTCGCCGCGACCGCCGAGGGCAAGGAGATCGCCGGCCGGCTGGCGATCAAGACCGGCTCCGGCATCCTGACCGACGCGGTGGACCTGAAGCTGGAAGGCGGCACGTTCGTCGCCGAGCAGTCCATCTTCGGCGGCTCCTCGATCGTGCACTCGGCGGTGACCGCGGGCACCCCGATCGTGGCCATGCGGCCGAACGCCACTCCGCCTGCTCCGGAGACCGCCGCGGCCGAGCGGGTGGACGTCTCGGTGGAGCTGAGCGAGTCGGCGAAGCTGGCGAAGGTCGTCGAGAAGGTGGCCGTGGCCAAGGGCGACCGCCCCGAGCTGACCGAGGCCGCGATCGTGGTCTCCGGCGGCCGCGGCGTCGGCTCGGCCGAGAAGTTCTCCGTCATCGAGGCGCTCGCCGACCAGCTCGGCGCGGCCGTGGGCGCCTCGCGCGCCGCGGTGGACTCGGGCTGGTACCCGCACCAGTCGCAGGTCGGTCAGACCGGCAAGACGGTATCCCCGCAGCTCTACGTCGCCTGCGGCATCTCCGGCGCGATCCAGCACCGCGCGGGCATGCAGACCTCGAAGACCATCGTCGCGATCAACAAGGACCCGGAGGCGCCGATCTTCGAGCTCGTCGACTACGGCGTGGTCGGCGACCTGTTCAACGTGGTCCCGCAGGCCACCGAGGAGATCGCCAAGCGCAAGTAGCCGCGCGCCCGGCATTTCCTCGCGCGGACCCGTTCGAATCCGGCGCATACGTCCCCCTTCCGCCCTAGCCTGGTGGAGGGGGGACGTTCCGTTTTCCCGGCAATCTGGGCGCCGGGCCTGGTCGGCGCGGCGGCACACTAGAATCGACCTTGCCATGACCTACCTCGATCACGCCGCGACCACGCCCCTGCACCCCGACGCGATCGCCGCGCTGAACGCGCAGCTCGATCTCGTCGGCAATGCGAACTCGCTGCACGGCCCGGGGCGCGCCGCCCGCCGGGTCGTCGAGGAGTCGCGGGAGGCGATCGCCGCCGCCTTCGGCGCCCGGCCCAGCCACATCGTGTTCACCGGCGGCGGCACCGAGGCGGACAACCTGGCCGTCAAGGGCCTGTACTGGGCCCGCCGCGAGGAGGACCCGCGCCGGGTACGGATCGTGGCCGCGCGGATCGAGCACCACGCCGTGCTCGACGCGCTGTTCTGGCTCGAGCAGCACGAGGGCGCCGAAATCAGCTGGCTGCCCGTGCAGCCGGACGGCTCGGTGCGGCCGCAGGCGCTGGAGGAGGCGCTGGCCGCGGCGCCGGAGACCGTGGCGCTGGTCACCGTCATGTGGGCGAACAACGAGGTCGGCACCGTGTTGCCGATCGCCGAGCTGGCCGGGATAGCGCACCGGTACGACGTGCCGATCCACTCGGACGCGATCCAGGCGGCCGGGCACCTGCCGGTGGACTTCGCCGCGAGCGGCCTGGACGCGATGGCGATCACCGGCCACAAGCTCGGCGGCCCGATCGGCGTCGGCGCGCTGCTTCTCGGCCGGGAGACCAGGCTGACGGCGCTGCAGCACGGCGGCGGCCAGGAGCGCGACGTGCGCTCCGGCACCCTGGACACCCCCGCGATCGCCGCGTTCGCCGCCGCGGCCACCGCCGCGCACGCCGCCCAGCCCGCCGAGTTCGAGCGGCTGAGCGCCCTGCGCGACCGGCTCATCGAGGGCGTGCTCGCCACCGTCCCCGACGCGGTGCTCTCCGGCCCCCCGCTCGGCCAGGCCAAGCCCGGCGACGCCCCCGACCGGCTGCCCGGCATCGCGCACTTCTGCTTCCCCGGCTGCGAGGGCGACTCCCTGCTGCTGCTGCTCGACGCCCGCGGCATCTCCTGCTCGACCGGTTCGGCCTGCTCGGCGGGCATCGCCCAGCCCAGCCACGTCCTGCTCGCCATGGGCGCCGGCGAGGACCTCGCCCGCGGCTCGCTCCGCTTCTCCCTCGGCCGCACCTCCACCGACGCCGACGTCGACGCCGTGCTCGAGGCCCTGCCCGCCGTGGTGACGAGAGCGCGCGCGGCGGGGTTGAGCTGACGTCGCCAGGCCGCCGGTACGACAAACCGGTGTCGCGGCTCGCGTACCCTTGAGGTATGCGAGTTCTAGCAGCGATGTCCGGGGGAGTCGACTCGGCGGTGGCGGCTGCCCGGGCCGTGGCGGCTGGGCATGAGGTGACGGGGGTGCACTTGGCGCTGTCGCGGAATCCGCAGTCGTTCCGGACGGGGGCGCGGGGGTGCTGCACGATCGAGGACTCGCGGGACGCGCGGCGGGCGGCGGACGTGATCGGGATTCCGTTCTACGTCTGGGACATGGCCGAGCGCTTCCACGCGGACGTGGTGGACGACTTCGTCGCGGAGTACGCGGCCGGGCGCACGCCGAACCCGTGCCTGCGCTGCAACGAGAAGATCAAGTTCGCGGCCGTGCTCGACAAGGCGCGGGCGCTGGGCTTCGACGCCGTGTGCACCGGGCACTACGCGCGGATCGTGGATCGGGCGGACGGCGGGCGTGAGCTGCACCGCGCGGTCGATCCGGCGAAGGACCAGTCGTATGTGCTCGGGGTGCTGGACGCGGAGCAGCTGGCCAGCTCGCTGTTCCCGCTCGGCGACTCGCTCAAGACCGAGGTGCGGGCGGAGGCGGAGCGGCTCGGGCTGGCCGTGGCCGACAAGCCGGACTCGCACGACGTGTGCTTCATCGCGGACGGCGACACCCGGCGTTTTCTCGCGGATCGGCTCGGTTCCGCGCCGGGGCAGATCGTGGACAGCGCGGGCAAGGTGCTCGGCGAGCACGAGGGCGCCTACGGCTACACGATCGGGCAGCGCAAGGGCCTGCGGATCGGCGATCCGGCGGGCGACGGGCGTCCGCGCTATGTGCTCGACATCTCGCCGGTGACGAACACGGTGACCGTGGGCACGTCCGAGGAGCTGTCGGTGGACGCGCTGGAGGCGGCGCACGTGCGCTGGTGCGGGCCGGTCGGCGGCGAGACGGAGACAGCGGCAGAGACGAAGACAGTGCCGTTCGCCTGTTCGGTCCAGCTGCGGGCGCACGGTTCGCCCGTTCCGGCCGAGGCGCGGTACGACGAATCCGCCGGAACGGTGAATCTCGAGTTCGCCGAGACCGTGCGCGGGATCGCGCCGGGACAGACCGCGGTGCTCTACGACGGCACCCGCGTCATCGGCTCGGCGACGATCACCGTGACGCGGCGGGCGACGAGTTCCGCCACCGCCTGAGCGGGATTGATCAGAGCCCGGTCAGCGCACCATCAGCCTGGTCAGCGCACCATCAGCCCGGTCAGAACCCGAAGTAGGCGCGGGCGGCGCCCAGGGCGAGGGCGCCGCCCGTGTTGTGGTCGTTGATCTGGTGCACCGCCGAGGCGAAGAACAGCACCACCGCGATGATCCAGAGCACCGAGAGCGCGGTGAACACGATCCCGAGCACGAATCCGGCCGTGGCCAGCCCCATGCCCTGCTCGCCGGTGCGCCGTATCTGCCTGCGGGCGATCGCGCCCATGACGATCGCGGCCGGGGCGAAGACGAACGCGAACACCAGGGCCAGGATCGCCAGCGTGTTCGTGCCCATCTGCATCGGCGGGTACGGGTACCCGTACGGCCCGTACGGACCCGGCTGCGGTGCGCCGTAAGAGCCCTGAGGCGCCTCGGTCATGTGTGTCTCCCCCTGCTGCGGTCGGTCAGACGTCGAAGCGCACGTACACGCCGCGACATTCGCGGGTGGCCAGCTCCGAGAGCATAGCCAGGCCGCGCAGCAGACCGAAATAGCGCGCGGCGTCCCAGTCCACGCCCCAGGACCGCGCCTCCCAGCGCTCGGCCAGCTCGCGCAGCCGGGCGTCGTCGGCGCGGCGGCTCAGCTGCCGGTAGAGCGCCGTGCGCACGGTCAGCACGACCTGCTCCTCAGTGCCCTGAGCCAGCGCGCCGGGGGCCAGCGCCGCACCGACGCCGATCTCGCGGGCCGGGGTCAGCAGCGCCTCCCGGACGGTCACCGGGTCGTGCCCGGTGGTCAGGGTGTCCAGCTCGAGCAGCTGCGCCGGATCCAGGTCGGCCGCGTCCGCGTACGCCAGCCGCACGCCGGCCGCCCGCGCGTCCAGGCCGCAGCTCCACGCGCCGGCGAGACGGGCCAGCTCCCCGGCGGTGGCGGCGAAGAACATGGTCTGCACGCGGATCTCCCCTCTCACTGGTCCCGGTGTCGGCATTCTGGCCGTCGAATGCCAGAGTTTTGCATAACCCGGGGGGATCCGCCGCTGTTTTCACGCCAGATTCGCCTTTGCGGGTTAGCGCCATATTCTGCTGCCATGACTCAGGATCTTCGAGTGGGGGTGCCCGGACCGTTCGCCTCCGGGATCGGATCGTTGCCGGGCAGTGACATGGCCGCGGCGATTCGACTGGTGTTCGACGGTTTGGGCGGCGCTCCCGGCGTGCCGTATCTGCCCGAGCTGCCCGCGCGCGGGGTCGGCGCCGACATGACCGGGCGGGGTCTGGCGCTGCTGGCGGATCTCGTCGCGGAGGTGGCCCCCTCGGGCTGGCGCATCGCCGACGCGCCGGGGCGCGACCATGGACGTGCCCTGAGCCACCTGCGCCGCGACCTCGACGAACTGGAGGAGCAGACGCAGGGCTACCAGGGCGCGTTGAAGGTCCAGGCGGTCGGGCCGTGGACGCTGGCCGCGGCCGTGGAACTCAAGCACGGCGACAAGTTCCTCGCGGATCCGGGCGCCTGCCGCGATCTCGCGGAGTCGCTGGCGGAGGGCCTCAGGCTGCACGTGGCCGAACTGCGCCGCCGGGTGCCCGGCGCGAATCTCGTGCTCCAACTGGACGAACCGGCGCTGCCCGGCGTGTTGCGCGGCAGCGTCCCGACGGCCAGCGGCTTCGGCACGCTGCGCTCGGTCGAGGAGCAGATCGTGCGTCAGGCGCTGAGCCAGGTCATCGAACTCGTGGACGTCCCCGTCGTGATCCACTGCTGCGCGCCGGACGTGCCCTTCGGCACGCTGCGGGACGCGGGCGCGTCGGCCGTCGCGCTGAACTGGTCGCTGCTGACGACGCGTCAGGACGAGACGCTGGCCGAGCTGGTCGAGGCGGGGATCGGGCTCTACGCGGGCGTCGTGCCCTCGCTGGATCCGGCCGCGTCGGTCCCGCTCAAGTACCAGGACGTCGTCGACTCGGTCCTCACACTGCGCCGGGTCGGGCTGTCGGCGCGTCAACTCGCGGCCGTGGTGACCGTCACGACGCGCTGCGGCATGGCCGGCGCGAGCCCGCAGTGGGCCGGCCGGGCGCAGCGGCTCTGCATGGACGCCGCCCAGGCCCTCGCGGACCTGGATTAGCCCGTCTGAACGAGAACTGAAGAATCCCGCAACCGAACCCCCGGCTTCAGCATCTCTTCATGCATGACGGACATCGAACCGGCCCAGTGGACCCGCCGCGGCTTCGGCCGGTTCCTCGGCGGCGCGGCCGGACTGGCGACCCTGGGGTCCTTCGCGGCCGCCTGCACCGGCAGCGGGAACGGCACCGCGAACGCGGGAGACTTGGCGGCGAGCGGAAGCGCGGTGGCGGCCGGTGACGCGAGCGCGAGCCCGACGGCGAGCTCCAGCGGCGCCGACGGCAGCGGCGTGGACGCAGACCTGCTGATGCAGCGTTACGGGCTCAAGCCCTTCACCGCCCCGGCGACTCCCGCGACCAAGGCGATCGCGCTGGACCCGCAGAACCCGACGATCTTCGCCAAGGTGCCCACCAGCGAGAAGATCTGCTTCGTGACCGTCGACGACGGGATCGACAAGGACCCGGCGTTCATCCAGATGGTTAAGGACGTCCAGGTCCCGATCACGATCTCGCTGGCCGACACGCTGATCCGGGACGACTACGCCTACTTCGAGAAGCTGCACGAGACCGGATTCGTCTCGATCCAGAACCACACCGTCAACCACCCGCTGTCCATGCCGAGCATGGGCTACCAGGAGCAGTTCGACGAGATCGCCGGACAGCAGACGAAGCTGCACAAGGAGTACGGCGTCACGCCCTACATCTTCCGGCCACCGGGCGGCAACTACGACTCCGTCACCCGCGAGGCCTGCCGCGCCGCCGGCCTCAAGGGGATGATGCTGTGGAAGGAGGCCATGGAGATCCAGGACATGGAGTACCAGACCTCGGACCGGCACCTGCAGCCCGGCGACGTCATCCTGTGCCACTTCCGCGGCCCGGCCCAGCTCAAGGGCGAGACGATGGTCAAGATGATGACCCGCCTCTACAGTCACATCCAGGCGCAGGGCTTCACCGTCGCGGACGTCACGCGGTACGTCTGACCGGGGACGTCTGGCCTCGGCCGTCCGACCCGATACGTCGAACGCACGGTTTACGCCGAGTTTTCTTCGCGGCTGCTCGACGAAGCTACCGAAAGGTACACTCGCCGCATGGCCCATCACGAGAAGGAGCGAGGTGTCGGATGATGACCACGCGTCCCGACGTGAATAAGGTGACCTACACGGTCGAGGCTATGCAGACGCGCCACGAGCTGCCCGCCGAGCGCCAAGCCATGCTGGACCACGCCATGAAGGTGCTGGCCAAGGACCCGTTCCACAAGACGGCCACCGCCTCGATCGGCGCGAACGACAACTACCGCAAGGCCTACGTCGCGCCCGGTCTGATGCTGGAGTACACGGTCGTGCGCGAGATCCTCGTCGTGGTGCTGCTGGAAATATTCGACGAGAGCCGGTACCTGCTCGACCTCGAGGTGGACGAGGTTCCGTAGCCCGCGCCATCGCTGGTTTTGTCGGTGCCAGGCGGTAGCTTGTTGTCCATGGCAGAACCGCGTAAAACCCTCGCGACCAGCGATCCCGCAGTCGCCGCGTCTGAGCCCGCCGCCGTGGCGGCGCACCGCCACGCCGAGCTGACCGACACCATCGACGAGGCCCGGTTCCGCTATCACGTGCTCGACCGGCCCACGATGGCCGACGGCGAGTACGACGCGCTGATGCGGGAGCTGCAGGCCATCGAGGAGGAGCACCCGGAGCTGCGTACCCCGGACTCCCCGACGCAGAAGGTCGGCGCGGCGCTGTCCACCGACTTCGCCTCGGTCGAGCACCTGGAGCGGATGCTCTCGCTGGCCAACGCCTTCAACGCGCAGGACATGGCGGCGTGGAACGAGCGCGTCGTCAAGGAGATCGGCCGGGTTCCTGAATACCTGTGCGAGCTCAAGGTGGACGGCCTGGCCATCGCGCTGGTCTACGAGCGCGGCCGGCTGGTGCGCGGCGTGACCCGCGGCGACGGGCGCACCGGCGAGGACGTGACCGGGAACGTGCGCACCATCAAGGGCATCCCGACCACGCTCAGCGGATCCGCGGAGTATCCGGTCCCCGAGCTGGTCGAGGTGCGCGGCGAGATCTACTTCCCGTCCGCGCAGTTCGAGGAGTTCAACGCCTGGTCGATCGAGCACGAGGGCCGCTCGTACGCGAACCCGCGCAACACGGCCGCCGGCTCGCTGCGGCAGAAGGATCCGCGGATCACCGCCCAGCGTCCGCTGCGCATGGTGGTGCACGGCATCGGCGCGCGCCGCGGCTTCGACGTCAAGTCGCAGTCGCATGCGTACGAGCTGCTGCATGCCTGGGGCCTGCCGACCTCGGACCGGGTCAAGGTCGTCGACTCGCTCGATGAGGTGCTCGAGTTCATCGAGTACTACGGCAAGCACCGGCATGACGTGGAGCACGAGATCGACGGCGTCGTGGTCAAGGTGGACGACCTGGCGCTGCAGGGCCGGCTCGGCGCGACCTCGAAGGATCCGCGCTGGGCGATCGCGTACAAGTACCCGCCGGAGGAGGTCACCACCAAGCTCCTGGACATCCGGGTGCAGGTCGGTCGCACCGGCCGGGTGACGCCGTACGCGGTGATGGAGCCTGTCAAGGTCGCCGGATCCGTGGTCGCGCAGGCCACGCTGCACAACCAGGACGTGGTCAAGCGCAAGGGCGTGCTGATCGGCGACACGATCGTGCTGCGCAAGGCGGGCGACGTCATCCCCGAGGTCGTCGGCCCGGTCACCGAGCTGCGTTCCGGCGAGGAGCGCGAGTTCGTGATGCCGACGGAGTGCCCCTCCTGCGGCACCCCGATCGCCCCGCAGAAGGAGGGCGACGTGGACCTGCGCTGCCCGAACGCGCGCGGCTGCCCGGGCCAGCTCAAGGAGCGCATCGCCTACCTCGCCGGCCGCAGCGCGCTGGACATCGAGGCGCTCGGCTATGAGGGCGCCGCCGCGCTGACCCACCCGGACGCGGGCGAGGCCCCGGTCCGCATCGACGGCGACATCTTCGAGCTGACGTTGGAGCAGCTGGCGTCCCCTCAGATGTACCAGCAGGCCCGCGGCAAGGAGGCGGCCGAGGGCGCGCGCGAGCTGGTGCCGTACTTCTACACCAAGGGCACTGCCGCCAAGCCGTCCGCGCCGACCAAGACCACCCAGCAGCTGCTGGAGCAGATCGAGGCGGCCAAGACCAAGGATCTCTGGCGCTTCCTGGTCGCCCTGTCCATCCGGCACGTCGGCCCGAGCGCCGCCCGCGAGCTGGCCCGCGTCTTCCGTTCGCTGGAGGCGATCCGGGACGCGTCGGCCGAGGAGCTCGCCGCGGTCGAGGGCGTCGGCCCGACGATCGCCACCGCGGTGACCGAGTGGTTCGCGGTCGACTGGCACCGCGAGATCGTCGACCGCTGGCTCGCCGCCGGGGTGCGCCCGAGCGTGCCCGCGCAGGCCGAGGCCGGGGCCCAGCCGCTGACCGGGCTGACCGTCGTGATCACCGGCACGCTGGCCGGCTTCACCCGGGACGGCGCCAAGGAGTCCGCGCAGGCGGCCGGGGCTAAGGTGTCCGGTTCCGTCTCGAAGAAGACCTCGTATGTGATCGTCGGCGAGAATCCGGGCAGCAAGGCGGAGAAGGCCGAGCAGCTCGGCGTGCCGGTGCTGGACGAGGAGGGGTTCCGCGCGCTGCTGGCCGGGGAGCTCTCGGCGCCGGGGGAAGCAGCGGAGGCGGAGGCAGATCCGGCCGCGGAAGCCGCCGAAGAATCTGCTGATGGTACCTCAGATCAGGGCAAGATCAACTGAGGGATCGTCACGATCCGGCCAAACTTCCGCGCGATTTAGTGCTTTGCGAATACCCTGGAGCCTCAGCGCTCGCGGCGCTCGCGTGTTGTAGCCGCCGGTGCATCGGCTCCCAGGGGTACCGTACCGGACCGGCTCACGATCGACGCGGGAAAGTGGTGGCTGAGATGGCTCGATGGCGAGCGTTCTGGGCAGAGCCGACGCTCCGCGCCCGGGCCTACCTCACCGCGGTCATCTGCGCCGGGCTGTTCGCGCTCGTCGGCGCCGCCGTCACCAAGCTGGACGACGTCACCGTGCAGCATTCCCGGCTGCACATCCCGCCCTCGGTGATGTGGCTGCTGGTCGCGCTCGTCGTGCTCGGCGAGGCGCGCCCGGTGCTCTCCCGCCGCGGCACGGACGGGGCCAGCCTGGGCCTCGCCTTCGCCATCGCGATCTACGCCGTGGACTGCTGGCAGGACGCCGTGTTCGCGCAGGCCCTGGCGATGCTGATGTCCGAGGTCGGGCGTCGGCACGGCTGGACCAGGCTGTCGTTCAACGTGGCCCAGCAGTCCGTCTCCTACGCTCTCGGCGGGCTGCTCTTCTACGCGCTGACGGACCGTTACGACGCCGTCGTGCGGATCTCGAACGTGCTCGGTCCGGCGCGGGTGGTCGCGCTGATCGGCACCGCGGGCGTCGTGGTCGTGGTCAACCACGTGCTCGTCTGGCTGTGCGTGACGGCCGTGCGCGGTGTGCCCTTCGGCCTCCAGGTGCACCGGGACGGCTGGCGGCAGACGCGCGCCTCGGCCGCGATGGTCTGCCTCGCGCCGCTGGTCGTCGGCGCCACGATCTATCACGCCTGGCTGCTGCTGTGCCTGCTGCCCGCGGTCTACGTCGTGCACGGCAGCAGCACCGAGCGCTGGGAACGCGAGTGGGAGTCCAAGCACGACCTGCTCACCGGCCTGCCGAACAGCAGGCAGTTGCGCGCCGAGGGCGACCGCGCGCTCGAGGAGGCGGCGCGCACCCGCGGGAACGTCGCCGTGCTGCTGCTGGACCTCGACCGCTTCAAGGACGTCAACGACACGCTCGGCCATCTGACGGGCGATCAGCTGCTGCGGGTCGTGGCGAGCCGGCTGTCCGCCTGCGTGGGCAGCCAGGGCACGCTGGCCCGCTGGAGCGGCGACGAGTTCGTCGTGCTGCTGCCGCGGGTGCGCAGCGGGCAGGACGCCCTGGCCGCGGCGCACCGGATCGCCGAGTGCTTCACGATCCCGTTCCAGCTCGAGGCGTACACGCTGGACCTGGAGTGCTCGATCGGGGTCGCCGAGTATCCGCGGGACGCCGAGGACTTCGAGGAACTGCTGCAGCGCGCCGACGTGGCCATGTACCAGGCCAAGCGTTCGCGCGCGGGCATCGCCAGGTACGAGGCGGAGCGCGACCAGAACACCCCGGACCGGCTCGCGCTGCTCGGCGATCTGCGCCGCGCGCTGGCGGCCGGCGAGATCCAGCTGCACTACCAGCCGAAGGTCTCCTTCGCGGCCGGCCAGGTCGTCGGCTTCGAGGGCCTGGTGCGCTGGAACCACGCCACCCGCGGCTTCGTGAACCCGGAGGAGTTCGTCCAGCTCGCCGAGCAGACCGGGCTGATGTCGACGCTGACCTCGTACGTCGTCGAGCGGGCGCTGGCCCAGGCGGCCGTGTGGTGGCGCTCCGGCCTGTCCGTGCCGATCGCGGTGAACGTCTCGATGCGCGACATCCACGCGCCCAACTTCGTCAACTCGATCCAAGAGGGACTGGCCAAGCACGGCGTCCCGCCCGAGGCGCTGCAACTCGAGATCACCGAGCGGGTGCTGCTGCAGGATCCGCAGCGCGCGAAGGCCACGCTGGAGCGGCTCGACGCGCTGGGAGTGAACCTCTCGCTGGACGACTTCGGCACCGGCTACTCCTCGCTGGTGCTGCTGCGCAGCGTCCCGGTCCGCGAGATCAAGATCGACAAGTCCTTCGTGGCCAGGCTGGCGCACGACGCGGAGGACGCCGCGATCGTGCGCTCCACGGTGGATCTCGCGCACTCGCTGGGACTCAAGGTGGTCGCCGAGGGCGTCGAGGACGAGATCACCTGGCAGCGGCTGGCCGAGCTCGGCTGCGACGTGGCCCAGGGCTGGCTGCTCGCCAAGGCCCTGCCCGCGCACGAGGCCACCGCCTGGCTCAATCGCAGAGCACTCTCGGTGCCGCCCGCGCCCGGCCGTCCCGCCGCGCTGCCCGCGGCCAAGCCCCGACCCCAGGTGCGCACGACCCGGCCCTGAGCCCGTCGGACGAAAGCCGCGGGCCCAGGGCCGGGTCGAGTGGAGCCGGTTACTTGCTCGCGGACGGCGTCGGCGTGGCGGAGGCGTCGACGGTCGGGGCTCCGGCGACGGCGCTGGGGGCTCCGGCGGCCGCGGTCGGAGTGCTCGACGCGTCCACCGTCGGCATGGCGGCGGACGGGGTCGGCGTCGCCGTCGGGCCGGGCTCGCCGGGGACCGGGCTCGCCGTCGAGACCGGACCGCTCTGGGAAGAACCGGGCGTCGAGATCACGGTCGGCGACGCGCTGGGCGGAACCGGGGCCGGCGTCGCGCTCACGGTGCCGGGGTGGGCCGGGGTGGACACGCCGGTCGTCGAGGCCGCCGGTCCGACGTGCACCGGCGCCGGCGCGGCCGTGGCCAGGTTCACCCCGAAGCCGGTCACCACCGCGAGCGCGCCGGTGCCGATCACCGCCTGCCCGGCCCGGCGCCGGCGCAGCCGCCTGGTGCCCCGCGCCCGCAGACCCGCCGCGCCCTCCAGGGCCGAGCCGTGCCGGGCGTACTCGGCGATCCGCTGAAGCTGTTCGAACTGCTCAAACTGCTCAGGCATAGTCGTAGTCCCTCCTCGCTTGGTTTTCCTCGTCGCTGAACTCGGAGACGAGCGGCGCGAGCGACCTGCGCCCGCGGTGCAGCCAGGACTTGACCGTGCCCGGCGACGCCCCGGTCTCCGCGGCGATCTGCTCGACCGTCAGATCGGCCACGTAGTGCAGCACCAGCGCCCGCCGCTGCTTGTCCGGCAGCTGACGCATGGCGTGCACCAGCGTCAGCAGGTCCGGGCCGAGCTCGGGCGCCGTGTCCGGCCGCGCGGCCGCGCGCCGGTGCGCCGTGAGCCGGTTCTTGGCCCGCCACCAGGAGTTGATGCACAGCCGGAACGCGACGGTGCGCACCCAGGCCTCCGGGTTGTCGTACTCCCGCAGCTTCGGCCAGCGCTGCCAGGCGCGGATGTACGCCTCCTGGAGCGCGTCCTCGGCCTCGCCGAGGTCCCCGGTCATGGCGAAGACCTGACCGACCAGCCGGTGCGAGCTCGCCGCGTAGAACGCGTCGAATTCCGCCGGATCTCTCATGCACTGTCCCTTTCGCTCGACCCTCCACCTCGAAGCACAGCCGAGCGGCCGCTCCGGTTGCACCCGCTTTCAAATCGCGTGCCGGGCGGTCACCTCGGGCAACTAGGATGGAGCACGTCCTAAGTGCGCGCGGGGCCGCTGGCCCGCCCGAGCAGAGAAAGCAGGACCGATGTCCGCGATCACCCGCGAGGAGGTGGCCCACCTCGCCCGGCTGTCCCGGCTGGAGCTGAGCGAGGCCGAACTCGACCACTTCGCCGAGCAGCTCGACGCGATCGTCGGCGCGGTAGCCCGCGTCAGCGAGCTGCCGACCGAGGACGTGCCGCCGACCTCGCACGCGCTGCCGATGACGAACGTCTTCCGGCAGGACGTGGTCCGCCCCGCGGGCACCCCGATCCTCGACCGCGCCGAGGTGCTCGCCCAGGCCCCGGCCGCCGAGGACGACCGCTTCCGGGTTCCGCGCATCCTCGGGGAGGACTGATTCCGATGACCGACCCGACGCTGTACAAGCAGACCGCCGCCGAGACCGCCGCCGCCATCGCCGCGGGCGAGGTCTCCGCCGTCGAGGTCGCCGAGGCGCACCTGGACCGCATCGCCAAGGTGGACGACCGGATCAACGCGTTCCTGCACGTGGACACCGAGGGCGCGCTCGCCGCCGCCCGCGCCGTGGACGCCAAGCGCGCCGCGGGGGAGCGGCTGGGCCCGCTGGCCGGCGTCCCGCTCGCGCTCAAGGACCTGTTCACCACGCACGGCATCCCGACCACCTGCGGCTCGAAGATCCTCGAGGGCTGGCTCCCGCCGTACGACGCGACCGTCACCCGCAGGCTGCGCGAGGCCGACGTCGTCATCCTCGGCAAGTCCAACATGGACGAGTTCGCGATGGGCTCGTCGACCGAGAACTCGGCCTACGGCCCGACCCGCAACCCCTGGGACCTGGACCGGATCCCCGGCGGCTCCGGCGGCGGCTCGGCCGCGGCGCTGGCCAGCTTCCAGGCCCCGCTGGCCATCGGCACCGACACCGGCGGCTCGATCCGGCAGCCCGGCGCCGTCACCGGCACCGTGGGCGTGAAGCCGACGTACGGCGGCGTATCCCGCTTCGGCATGGTCGCCTTCTCCTCTTCGCTCGACCAGGCCGGCCCCTGCGCGCGCACGGTGCTGGACGCCGCCCTGCTGCACGAGGCGATCGCCGGCCACGACCCGCTCGACTCGACCTCGATCAACGCGGCGGTTCCGGCCGTCGTCGAGGCCGCCAAGCTCGGCGCCACGCAGGGCATCAAGGGCATGCGCGTCGGCGTGGTCAGGCAGTTCTCCGGCGAGGGCTACCAGGCGGGCGTGGTGCAGCGCTTCCAGGAGAGCGTGGAGCTGCTGCGCACTCTGGGCGCCGAGGTCGTCGAGATCGACTGCCCGTCCTTCGACTACGCGCTGCCCGCCTACTACCTGATCGCGCCGAGCGAGTGCTCCTCGAACCTGGCCAGGTTCGACGCGATGCGCTACGGCCTGCGCGTGGGCGACGACGGAAACCACAGCGCCGAGGAGGTCACCGCGCTCACCCGCGAGGCCGGCTTCGGCGCCGAGGTCAAGCGGCGCATCATGCTCGGCACGTACGCGCTCAGCTCCGGCTACTACGACGCGTACTACGGCCAGGCGCAGAAGGTGCGGACGCTGATCATCCGCGACTTCGAGGCCGCGTTCACTCAGGTGGACGTCCTGGTCTCGCCGACCACGCCGACCACCGCGTTCAAGATCGGCGAGCGCGTCGACGACCCGATGGCGATGTATCTCGCGGACCTGTGCACCATCCCGACCAACCTGGCCGGCAACGCGGGCATGTCGCTGCCCTGCGGCCTGGCGCCGGAGGACGGCCTCCCGGTCGGCCTGCAGATCCTCGCCCCCGCGATGGCCGACGACCGGCTCTACCGCGTGGGCGCGGCGCTGGAGGCCGCGTTGCTGGAACAGTGGGGTCGTCCGATCCTGGAGTCGGTCCCGGCGCTGTAGCCGGAGCCGGAGTCCGGCAGCCGATCCGCGACCGCGCGCGGAGTGAGGAGTGTGGCGAGATGAGCAAGAAGGAGCGTCCTCCCGTGAAGGTCCCCAAGGGGAAGATCGGCCGCATGGTCTTCGTCGGCGGCCAGGTCGCCGCCGCTCTCGCCGCCGTGCGCGCGGTCAAGGACGCCCGCACCAAGGGTGATCGGCTGGGGGTGCTGCACGGCGTGCTCACCGGCGCCCTCGTCGCGGTCACCGCCGTCGTCGCGCTGCGCACCGTGCGCGAACAGTCCGCCGAGTCCGCGGCCGCCGACGGCGAGCCCGCCGAGCCCAAGGCCCTCACTCCTGATGCCGCGAACTAGCGCGGGCACGGAGATCTGACGAAAGTGTTGAAGGAGCTGAACTTCCTATGAGCACCGCGACCACCGTCGAGCTCATGGACCTCGACGAGGCGCTGGCGCGCTTCGACCCGGTCATGGGGCTCGAGGTGCATGTCGAGCTGGGCACGAGCACGAAGATGTTCTGCTCGTGCCCGACCGAGTTCGGCGCCGAGCCCAATACGCAGGTGTGCCCGACCTGCCTGGGGCTGCCGGGGGCGCTTCCGGTGGTCAACGCCGTCGGGGTGGAGTCGGCGATCCGGATCGGGCTGGCGCTCAACTGCTCGATCGCCGAGTGGTGCCGGTTCGCGCGGAAGAACTACTTCTACCCGGACATGCCGAAGAACTTCCAGACCTCGCAGTACGACGAGCCGATCGCGTACAACGGGTACCTGGACGTCGAGGCGGAGGGGCAGACCTTCCGGATCGACATCGAGCGGGCGCACATGGAGGAGGACACCGGCAAGTCCACCCACGTGGGCGGCGCGACCGGGCGGATCCACGGTGCGGACTACTCGCTGGTGGACTACAACCGAGCCGGGATCCCGCTGATCGAGATCGTGACCAAGCCGATCCACGTCCCGGGGCACCTGGCGCCCGCGGTGGCCCGCGCCTACGTCGCCGAACTCAGGGAACTGATCGTCGCGCTCGGGGTCTCCGAGGCGCGGATGGAGCGCGGCCAGATGCGCTGCGACGTGAACCTCTCGCTCAAGCCGACCGGCACCACGAAGCTCGGCACCCGCTCCGAGACGAAGAACGTCAACTCCCTGCGTTCGGTGGAGCGCGCGGCCCGCTACGAGATCCAGCGGCACGGCGCGGTGCTCGCGTCCGGCGGCAAGATCGTGCAGGAGACGCGGCACTTCCACGAGGAGAACGGCAGCACCAGCTCGGGCCGGATCAAGGAGGAGGCGGAGGACTACCGCTACTTCCCCGAGCCCGACCTGGTTCCGGTCGCCCCGTCGCGCGAGTGGGTCGAGCAGCTGCGCACCACGCTGCCCGAGCTGCCGGGCGCCCGGCGCAAGCGACTCGCGGCGGACTGGGCCATCTCCGACTTCGACATGCAGTCCGTGGTCAACGCCGGTGCGCTGAACGTGATCGAGGCGACCGTCGCCGCGGGCGCGGACCCGGTCTCGGCGCGCAAGTGGTGGCTCGGCGAGCTGGCCCGCACCGCCAACGAGCGCGGCGTGGAGCTGGTCGAGCTGCCGATCACGCCGTCCCACGTCGCGCGCATCGTCGAGCTCGTATCCGCCGGTGATCTCAGCGACAAGCTGGCCCGCCAGGTCATCGAGGGCGTACTCGCGGGCGAGGGCGACCCGGACGCCGTCGTCAGCCGACGCGGCCTGAAGGTGGTCTCCGACGACGGCGCCCTGCTCGCCGCCATCGACGAGGCGATCGCCGCGAACCCGGCCGTGGCCGAGAAGATCCGCGGCGGCAACCCCAAGGCGGCCGGCGTCATCGTCGGCGCGGTCATGAAGGCCACCAGGGGCCAGGCCGACGCGGCGAGGGTGCAGGAACTGACGCTGTCCCGGCTGAGCTGAGGCGTCAGCCACTAGGCACTAGCCACGAGCGGCTGCGGACCCGGTGCTGGGTCCGCGGCCGCTCGTTCGTTGCCGGGAGCTATTGGAGCAGCTCGGCCTGGAGGTCGATCTCCTGCTCGAACGGCGCGACGCCGACCGACACCGGCGCCGTGTACTGGATCAGGAAGGCGATGTCGTACAGCTGGACCTGCCCGTAGTAGGTCGCGGTCGAGCCCTTGACCACGCGCACGTAGGTGGCCGCCGTCGCCTGGTTGATCTCGAGGGTCTCGGCGGTGGCGCCCTGTGCCGAGACGCTGTAGAACGAGTTGAGCGTGCTGTACGCGTCGTCGGTCGCTTCGCCGTCGATGAACTGGAGCAGCCAGATCTTCGTGTCCGCGCCGTCAGGGGTCTTCCACGCGACGCCCGCCGTGTGCCGCCATCCGTCGGTCCGCAGCTGATAGCTCGCCTGCGGATTGTCCAGGATCCCCACCGTCGCGGCGCGCGAGACCCAGCCGGACGCACCCGGCAGCGAGCGGTCGGCCGTCGCGCCCTCGGGCGGCGAGAGAAGCAGCTTCCTGATGTCGGAGACGTGCTGCTGCCCGTGGTTGGCGTCGGTGCCCGGCGCGGCCTGGCCGGGCGCCAGCGTGGGCAGCGTGAGCGGCGCGAATGTGTACCGGCCGTCGCCCGCCGTCTTCAGCCCGGGCAGATCGGTGCGCTGCGGCGCCAGCACGGCGAACGCGCAGCCGGTACCGACCGCGAGCATCGTGACCGCGGCCCCGGCCCACCGCCAGGGGAACTTCCGCCTCGCCTTGACCGGCGGCTCGACCGACTCCCCGACAGGTTCCCCGATCGACTCACCGATCGGCTCCCCGACGGGCTGCTCGGCAGGTTCCCCGGTCGGCTGCTCGGCAGGTTCCCCGATCGGCTCCCCGACCGACTCCTCGGCAGGTTCCTCGATCGGCTGCTCGGCCGGTTCCTCGGCAGCCTCGCCGATCGGCTCGCCGACTTCGAGGATCTCGCTTTCGCTCTTCCTCTCGATCTCACTCATTCTGGTCCCCCTGGTCCGGCGAGGTCGCCGTCAACGTCTGGTTCGACTTCAGCCGGTCCAACTGCTGCGCGACCATCCGCACCGTCGTGTTCTGATCCAGCGGCACCGCGCCCTCCGCCTGCACCATGACCTCCACGTCGCCGTACGAGGCGATGCAGACCATGGAGTCGAGCGTGTCGCTGCCCAGACCCGGCGGCAGCACGCAGCTGGCCGACGGGTATCCGGGCACTGACGCACCCTGCCGCCAACCCAGGCCGTCCACCAGCACGCTCAGCGACTTCTGGTCCGCGCTCGCCAGCTTCGGGTCCAGCTGCAGCAGTTGGACATCGAGCTGCAGCGCGTCGTCCGAGCTCAGCATCGATCGCACGGCGATGCCCTGCAGATGCAGGTCGGCGAGGGTGCTCTCGGTGCTGCCCAGATCCGACTTCGGCACGTCGAGCAGCGAGTTCTGCAGCTCCTTGTTGATCTGCGCGGCGCCGACGTAGTCGTTGTTCCCGACCAGGCCCACGTCCGGACCGAGCGACCAGCCGTCGGGCGTCGGCAGCAGGTACGCGAACAGCGAGCCGTAGTGCGAGCCGTCCGAACGGGCCCCGGAGTGCACCGGCGTACGCAGCTTGACGAGCTGTGCCGCGTCGGCCGCCTGGATCGCGGAGACCTCCCGCGCCCGGTTCGCGTCGCGGTTGTGGACCACGTACGCGCCCGCGCCGGCGCCGATCGCGACGGACGCCAGCGCGCCCGCGACAGCGAGGAGCGGCTTTCGTGTCGCCATGATCACAGCCTCCCCATCTGCTGAGTCATCAGATTGTCGATCAGCGACGTGTTCGGCACGGTGGTCGGCGAGGTCACCCAGAACTTGACCATGAGGTCGCCGTGCACGGCCCACGAGGTGTCGTCGTTGTCGCCGTACTTGTCGCGGAACTCGTATCCGGACCCGTTGATCCCGGACGGGATCGTGAACCCGCCCGTGTTGGAGTTTCCGTCCTGCGCCCACTGACGCGCGGTCCCCGAGGAACCCGCGGCGAAGCGGAAGATGCGGACCTCCATGTAGTAGCCGTTCTGGTCCCAGCTGGTGTCGGCGATGGCTTCCACGCCTTGGCTGAAGTCGTCGTGGAAGCAGGACACCGCGTTGGCGCACAGGTCGGAGTCCTGCTCGACGTCGATCGACTGGTCCTGCCAGGTCGACGGGTCGGCGTGCGCGCCGGCGGGCACCGGCAGCAGCAGCTTCGTCAGGTCGCCGTCGGTCAACGCCGCGTCGTCCTGCGCGGCCGGGAGCATCGCGGGCGCAATGCCCTGATACACGCCGGACGGCGCGTACCTCGGCTGCGTCCGGGTGAGCGGCGGCAGCGGCGTGGCCGGGCGGGCCGCCTGGATCGCGTAGCCGGTGCCGACGCCGCCGAGCACGCCGATCACGGCCGCGGCCCCGAAAAGTCTGGTGGTGCGCATGGTTCCCCCCTCAGCCCTTCGCCAGCCGCGAGTGCTCGGCGCTGATCAGCCGGCCGAGGACGGGCGCCGGGATCAGCTGCGTGCCGTAGGCCTGGATCTCGTAGAACGTGTCGCCCTCGCGGTAGAGGCCGACCAGCCGGTAGCCGCCGTCCTTCGCGTAGCTCCAGCCCTTGGCCCCGGAGACTCCGGGCACTGAGATGCTCGCGAAGCTCGCGCCGCTCAGGCCGAAGCTGTCCAGCCACTGCGCGGCGTCGGACGAGGAGTCGAACCGGATCAGCAGGATCGAGACGTTCGCGCCGATCGTCGTGTCCTGGTAGATCCGATCGCACGCCTCCTTGAAGCCCGCCTGCTGGAGGATCGAGCGCTGGCTCGAGTCGCCGTCGTACGAGGCGATCGTCTCGTCGAGCGTGTCCGAGTTGCCGTCCGGGTTGCCCTGCACCGAGCTCGGGCCCTGCGGCGGCGGGAGCAGGAAGTAGCGCAGGTCTCCGCTGTGCACTCCGTTGCTCACCGAGCCGGTCACGGTGGACTTCGGCGTCGGAGCCACGGTGGTGGTGGACGCGACGGCGCCGGCGGAGGCCGAAGCGCTCGCCTTCGTGCTCGCGTTCGTGCTCGTATTCGCGCTCGCCGGGACCGAGGTCGACGGCGCCGGAGCCGCGTACGCCGACGCGTCGACCGCGGTCACGTCCACCGGCGCGGGCGACTTGCCGGCGATGACGCCGAACGCGGTCCCCGCCGCCAGAACGACGTAGCCGAGACCGAGTGCGACGGCCCACGCGGTGCGTCGTCCGGACCGCTTGCCGACGGATGTCGGAATCTCGTTCGACGCCTCCGGCGACGCCGCGACGACCGCCGGTATGCCGTCGATCGCCGGATCGGCGAAGGATTGCGCGCCCCCGTCCGCCGGGTCCGGTTGTTGCTCGGACACGGGTTCCCCTCCCTCTATCGGTGATGTACGCCCTCGACTTTCCTGAGGGCCAGCTATATGTACACCCGCTCAGCTCCCTTTTGTCACATGGTTTAGACAACGATTGGATCACCGGGGGCCGTGCCGCGCGGCCGTCGCCCCCGCTTCGCTCCATACTTCGCCGCAGTCACTCACAAGGCCCCCTCCGGCGTGGCCATTTCCGCGCTACGCCTGCGGATCCTCACCGGGGGCGTCCGACCTATCGCGTAGAGTGACGGCCGTGCCAGTCATCCAGATCCGCCGCCGCGCGGCGCGCAGCCGGCTGCGGCCCGCGGCCCGCGCGGCGCTCGCCGTCGGGGCGGCCCTCGCCGCCACCGGGATCTTCGTGCTGGGCGCGATAGTCCACTGGGGAGCCGGGGACGGGGCGCACGCCAGCCACACGGTCTCCGACGTGATGGGCGACTTCGGGCTCGCGGCCGCCGCCGTGCTGGCCGCCGCGTCCAGCCTTCGCAGGGCCCTGCAACTGCGGGGCCGGTGGCGCGCCTCCTGGCTGCTGTTCGCCGGATCCGCGCTGGTGGCCGGGTTCGGCAACGCGGTCTGGGGCTGGTACGAGCTCGTGCTGCGCGAGTCGCCGCCCTTCCCGTCCATGGCGGACTGGGCCTTCCTCTGCTTCGCGCCCTTCGCCATAGCGGGCATGCTCATCCACCAGCGCGGGCTCGGCGGGCCGCTGGCCTGGATCCGGCTCTGCTTCGACGGGTTGCTGATCGGCGGGGCGCTGTTCACCGCGGGCTGGGGGATCGCGCTGTCCCGGGACGCCTTCAGCGACGGGCACTCCCCGGTCAAGGTGGCCTTCGAGCTCGCCTATCCGGTCTTCGACATCATGCTCGTCAGCCTCGTGCTCTCGCTGCGCACGAAGGGCCGCGGCCGGGACGGCGCCTCGATGGCCATGCTCGTGGCCGGATACACCGTCATCGTGGTCTTCGACGCGCTCTGGACGGTCCCGGACATCCGCGAGCACTACTCCTCCGGCGAACTGATGGACGCGGGCTGGTTCTTCGGCTACCTTCTGCTCGCCATCGCGCCCTGGACCTCGGCCTGGATCGGGCAGGCGGTCCGCCCGGACATCCAGCGGGCCTGGCGGATCAGCCTGGACGCCGGGGTCAAGCGCGCGCTCGACGTCGTCGGCATAGGGTTCCCCTATCTCGCCGGATCCACCTGCCTGGCCGCGATCCTGGCCGACGGGCTGCGCGGCTCGCACCACATCCACCCGGTGCCGCTGTGCACGGCGTGCGGCGTGCTGGCCGCGCTCGCCGCCCGGCAGGCCGTCACCATCGTGGAGAACTACCGCCTCACCAAGCAGTTGACACTGCGGGAGAACCATTTCCGCTCGCTCGTGCAGGGCGCCAGCGAGGTCATCATGACCCTGGAGCGCCCGGGCCGCCTCGGCTACATCTCACCCGCGGTGCGCGGCGTGCTCGGCTACGAACCGCAGCAGCTGATCGGCAGTTCGCTCTACGACCTGATCCACATCGAGGACCGGCGGCACGTGATCAGCACCGTGGACGGCTTCCTCGCCGGGGTCTCGCCCGCCGCCCTCGTCGAGTGCCGGGTCCGCGCCTCCCGCGCGCTGCCGCTGCCGACCGCGGGCGACGGCGCGCAGTCGATCTGGCGGCACGCCGAGGCCACGGTCACCCGGCACTACGGCGGCCTCGTGTTCACCATCCGGGACATCAGCGACCGGGTCGCGCTGCGGAACCAGTTGGCGCACAACGCGTACCACGACGCGCTCACCGGCCTGCCGAACCGCGCGCTGTTCACCGAGCGGCTCGAACAGGCCGTCAGCCAGCGTTCCGCCGCCGAGCACCCGCCGGCCGTCATCTTCCTGGACCTGGACTGGTTCAAGGAGGTCAACGACGCGCAGGGGCACGCGGCGGGCGACGCGCTGCTCGTCGAGGCGGCCGCCCGGCTGCGCACCGCGGTACGCACCGGGGACACCGTCGCGCGCTTCGGCGGGGACGAGTTCGCCGCGCTGGTGCACGGGGATCGGGACGGCAAGGCCGCGCCCGAGGTGGCCGACCGGCTGCACGCCGCGCTCACCCGGCCGTATGAACTCGCCTCCGGCCGCTTCGTCGTCGGGGCCTCGGTCGGCGTCGCGTACTGGCGGCCGGGAACCAGCGCCGCGCACCTGCTCCGGCAGGCCGACCTGGCGATGTACGAGGCCAAGAACGAGGGCAAGGGCCGCGTCGTGGTGCGCGAACGGGTCGGCACGCTGCTGCCAGGACTGCCCACCGTACCCAGGGTGAGAACCGCCCGTCCGCATGCCGAGACGCCCGGCGGGGAAACTTGACGTGATGGGGCGTACCGAGAGTACTGTTCGAGCCATGCAGATCCCCTCCGCGCGCAAGCGCGAGCTCGTACTCGGCCAGCGCGCCGGCTGAAGCCCTCCAGGGCCAAACGCCAGCGCGCTTCCCTCGGTTGCCCCTTCGGGCCCGAGGGTTTTTTGTTGCGCCGCAGTGGCGTAGAACGCGTTGTTGAGCCGGGCCGCCCGCCCGGAACCAAACCGAGAGAAGTCACCATGACGGAGCAGGGCAACAGCCACCGCGCGACGATGCTGACCGGAGCCCAGGCCCTCATCCGCGCCCTCGAGGAGCTCGGCGTGGACACCGTGTTCGGGATCCCGGGCGGCGCCATCCTTCCGGCCTACGACCCGATGCTCGACTCGAAGAAGCTGCACCACATCCTGGTGCGCCACGAGCAGGGCGCCGGGCACGCGGCGACCGGGTACGCGCAGGCCACCGGCAAGGTCGGCGTGTGCATCGCCACCTCGGGCCCGGGCGCGACCAACCTGGTCACCCCGATCGCCGACGCGTACATGGACTCGGTGCCGATGGTCGCCATCACCGGCCAGGTCGCCAGCGCCCAGATCGGCACCGACGGCTTCCAGGAGGCCGACATCTGCGGCATCACGATGCCGATCACCAAGCACAACTTCCTGGTGACCAGGACCGGGGACATCCCGCGCGCGGTCGCCGAGGCCTTCCACATCGCCGCCACCGGGCGTCCCGGCCCGGTCGTGGTGGACATCCCGAAGGACGTGCTGCAGTCCAGCGCGCCCTTCCACTGGCCGGTCGAGCTGAACCTGCCGGGCTACCGGCCGGTCTCCAAGCCGCACGGCAAGCAGATCCGCGAGGCCGCGCGGCTGATCACCCAGTCCAAGCGGCCGGTGCTCTACGTCGGCGGCGGCGTGCTGAAGGCCCGGGCCACCGAGGAGCTGCTGCAGCTGGCGGAGCTGACCGGCGCCCCCGTCGTCACCACCCTGATGGCCCGCGGCGCCTTCCCGGACAGCCACAAGCAGCACCTCGGCATGCCCGGCATGCACGGCTCGGTGGCCGCGGTGACCGCGCTGCAGAAGTCGGACCTGATCGTCGCGCTCGGCGCCCGCTTCGACGACCGGGTCACCGGCAAGCTCTCCTCCTTCGCCCCCGAGGCCAAGGTCGTGCACGCCGACATCGACCCGGCCGAGATCTCCAAGAACCGCATCGCCGACGTGCCGATCGTGGGCGACTGCCGCGAGGTGCTGACCGAACTGGCCGCGGCCGTGCGCGGCGAGCAGGCCGCCGGCCGCAAGGGCGACTACACCGCCTGGTGGGAGGCCCTGGACGACTGGCGCACCCGCTACCCGCTTGGCTACGAGACCGTGCCCGGCGAACTGGCCCCGCAGTACGTGATCGAGCGGATCGGCAAGATCGCCGGCCCGGACGCGATCTACACCACCGGCGTGGGCCAGCACCAGATGTGGGCCGCGCAGTTCATCTCCTACGAGAAGCCGTACACCTTCCTCAACTCCGGCGGCGCCGGGACGATGGGCTACGGCGTGCCCGCCGCGATGGGCGCGAAGGCCGGCCGGCCCGAGGCGACGGTCTGGTGCATCGACGGCGACGGCTGCTTCCAGATGACCAATCAGGAGCTGGCCACCTGCGCGCTGAACAACATCCCGATCAAGATCGCGGTGATCAACAACGGCGCGCTCGGCATGGTCCGGCAGTGGCAGACGCTGTTCTACAACCAGCGCTACTCCAACACGGACCTGCAGTCGCGGCGGATCCCGGACTTCGTGAAGCTCGCCGAGGCCTATGGTTGTGTCGGGCTGCGCTGCGAGAGCCCGGACCAGGTGGACGCGGTGATCGAGAAGGCCATGGCGATCAACGACGCACCGGTGGTCATCGACTTCGTGGTGCACGAGGACGCGATGGTCTGGCCGATGGTCCCGGCCGGGCTGTCCAACGACGAGATCCTGGCCGCGCGCGGCCAGCGGCCGGACTTCGACGAAGAAGGCGAGTGAAGATGTCCACCATCGCTCCGAGCCAGACGCACACGCTGTCGGTGCTCGTCGAGAACCGTCCCGGTGTGCTCGCGCGGGTCTCCGCGCTGTTCTCCCGGCGCGGCTTCAACATCGAGTCGCTCGCCGTCGGGCCGACCGAGCACAAGGAGATCTCCCGGATCACCCTCGTGGTCAACGTCGAGGACCACCCGCTCGAACAGGTCACCAAGCAGCTCAACAAGCTGGTCAACGTGCTGAAGATCGTGGAGCTGGAACCCGCCTCCTGCGTCCGGCGCGAACTGATCCTGGTCAAGGTGCGGGCCGACGCGAACGAGCGGCAGCACGTGCTGGCCACCCTCGAGCCCTTCGGCGCGCGGGTGGTGGACGTCGCCGTGGACAGCCTGGTGATCGAGGCGACCGGCGAGACGGCCAAGCTGGAGGCGCTGCTGCGGGTGCTCGAGCCCTTCGGCATCAAGGAACTGGTGCAGTCGGGCCTGCTGGCCGTCGGCCGCGGCTCGCGCTCCATCACCGACCGTTCGCTGCGCAGCGTCGAGCGCGCCGCCTGACCACGGTCAACGCGCGCCCGTCAGATCGCGCCCGTCAGATGCAGTAGTTCACACACGAGAAGGAACACGGAAAATCATGGCAGTAGAGATGTTCTACGACGACGACGCCGACCTCTCGGTCATCCAGGGCCGCAAGGTCGCCGTCCTCGGCTACGGCTCCCAGGGGCACGCGCACGCCCTGAGCCTGCGCGACTCGGGCGTGGACGTGCGGGTGGGCCTGAAGGCGGACTCGAAGTCGCGGGCCAAGGCCGAGGAGCAGGGCCTGCGCGTGGTCACCCCGTTCGAGGCCTGCGCCGAGGCCGACGTGATCATGATCCTGGTCCCGGACCCGGTGCAGCGCGCGGTGTACGAGGAGGCCGTGGCGCCGAACCTGAAGGACGGCGACGCGATCTTCTTCGGCCACGCGCTGAACATCCACTTCGAGCTGATCAAGCCGCCGGCGAACATCGACGTCGCGATGGTCGCGCCGAAGGGCCCCGGCCACCTGGTGCGCCGTCAGTTCGCCGACGGCTTCGGCGTGCCCTGCCTGATCGCGGTGGCGCAGGACTCCACCGGCAAGGGCCAGGAGCTGGCGCTGTCCTACGCCAAGGGCATCGGCGGCACCCGGGCCGGCGTCATCAAGACCACCTTCAAGGACGAGGTCGAGACCGACCTGTTCGGCGAGCAGGTCGTGCTCTGCGGCGGCGTCGAGGAGCTGGTCAAGGCCGGCTTCGAGACGCTGACCGAGGCGGGCTACGAGCCGGAGATCGCCTACTTCGAGTGCCTGCACGAGCTCAAGCTCATCGTGGACCTGATCTACGAGGGCGGCCTGACCAAGATGAACTGGTCGGTCTCCGAGACCGCCGAGTGGGGCGGCTACAGGAGCGGTCCGCGCATCATCACGCCGCAGACCAAGGCGGAGATGAAGAAGATCCTCTCCGAGATCCAGTCAGGACAGTTCGTGCGCGAGTGGATCGCCGAGTACGACGGCGGCCTGCAGGAGTACAAGAAGCTCTACGACGCCACCACCAACCACCCGATCGAGCAGGTCGGCAAGCAGTTGCGCGGCCTGATGTCCTGGGTCGACTCGGAGGCCTGATCCG